>NZ_VPBP01000005.1:0-181567 GCF_013418685.1 Acinetobacter sp. YH12129 | reverse complement strand
ATTTGGCAATATCAAAAGCAGAGAGAAATTCACCTTTCCGCTTCAAATGCCTAAACCCTAAATCATTGACATAATTCCAGACGAAGTTCACTTCTGATGCTAGTTGGTCTAACACCTTGCAATGTTTGTCTTTTATACGTAATTTAAGGGTTTTCATGTACTTATATTAACAATCAAAACTCAAGGAAAATAGTCCTTAGTTAAATCAAACGACACTTCATGTCGTGTCGCTTATATCTCTGACCTGAAGGACTGAGTTTTACCCTCCATTTGATAAAAAAACACCTGAACAGTGTTCAGATGTTGGGAAAGGGACTTAAGAGATCGTTGAATGATTAGCCATTCTTAATACGAATGATGCGATCGGTACGATCATTGACTAGCACGTAGTCACCATTGATTTTGTACCATTGTTGATAACGACCGGTGTTTGGTAAGCGGCGCGCTTCACGATCACTCACTTTGTAGCGGCTTGAATCGAAATAACGAGGAAAGCTTTGACCAACACGCCAATCGCGGCTTGGATTTACACGACGAAAGTCATTACGGTCGTAGCGATTATTGTCATAACGGTTGTTGTTATTCCAATTGCTCGGACGGTGATCTTTATCCCAACGGTTGTCTTGATGTTGGTATGACGGATGGTAACGGCGGTCATCTTGACGATGGTCTGGCGCAGCAATGGCTGCTGTTGTTGCCATCAAAGCCGATACGGAAAGAACTAAACTCGATACGATTTTGTTCATGGGACACCTCTATACATTTCTAATCTGTTTTTCGATGATTCAAAATTAGCGAGAAAGTTCAGAGAAAGCGTGGGGGCAATATAGTTGAATTGTGAAATGTATGGAGGAAATTTGAAGGTGTGTAAATGATCTGAACGCTAGGCAGCATCAGCTTTTGCGGTTAAACATTAAAAAAAACTCATAAAAAAGCCCAGAGTTGATCTGGACTTTAAAAATATGGCGAAATTAAATTCAAAACGGCTTACATACCTAAAATTTTCAGAATACTGTTACTATCTGAGTTGACCAATATGTAGTCATTATTGATTTTATACCATTGCTGATTACGCGATGGTTTAGGTAAGTTATGGTCTTTATAATCGACTTTATAACCATTACCACGATAATGCTGTGGCATCACATAGCCCGTTTGCCATTTATGTTGTTGCAAACGTTTGACTCCACGTTGTTCACGCATACGGCGTCGATCTTCAAGATCGTCATCGTCCTGATAACCACGGAAATCACGATCTTTTTTCATTTGACCATATGCATTGCCGCGTGGGCCATCAAAGCCACGTTCATCGTTCTTGAAGTGAGGCGCTGCAGACGTGATGCTGCTTGCTATTAAAGCACTGAAAGAAAGAGCCAAAATTGGCAAAATCTTTTTCATGTTCAACCCTCATGAGTAATTTATCTTCAATATCACTACTGTACGCATTAAATGCAGAGAAACTGTGAAGAAAGATGAATATTTCTTTAAATAAAACGAAGAGATTGCGGATATTATGCGATAAATTTCGCGCCGAGAACAATCTTTCCATCTTGAAAGCGATGGTCCGATAATGCGTGCTTTTTATCCTTGCAATGCAGTCTTGATCAAATTTGAGGTCTATTGTAAGCACGATCAAAAACGCCCATCAAGTCTTGATGGGCAAATAGGGTAGAGATACTGGAATGAAAACGGTGGGTAAATTCGGGTTTTAGTACCACTGTTCATTGAGGCATTGGAGTGAATAAATCGCTTGAGCCACAGATTCAGCTTGCTCGGCATCGTCCATTGCAGAGATCAAATTTTCAGTCAGTTGTAAGGTTTCAATTGAACGAATGGTTTCAATTTTACGTGTTTGATCAGCCATTTGGGTCTCCTTGCCGTCGGTCTATGTCATGGCCAACAGTCTATGCTTTTATACTTAATTTGAAAAACCGAATATTATTATAAAATTGATTTAAAAATGCGATTAATGGAAAGTTGGGTAATGAAGCTGTCTATTGATCAAAGCTTGTTGAATTTCAAATGCTAATCTAAGGGTTTAAAAAAAGGGCATCAAATGGCCCTTTTTAGTTCTAAATGTGTCACTTGGAACGTAATTAGTATGCGTATTTCAGGTCGGTATAATCCGTTAATGATTTTTGAATATGAGCTTGAATAAATTCATTAATATCTTCAGGTGTCATTGCTGCACCTTGTTTGGTAATCACATGCTCAAACGGTGCTTGATCTTGCGCAATGATGCGATAAACAAAGTTAGTGATCACTTGAAAGCCTGCTTCTTGCTTTTGAATGCAAGTGACATAGAAATAGGCATGCTCAAAGTTTAAGTCAGTATGCGAAAAAATAAATTGTTCAAATAATTTTGCATTTTGACCGACATCTAAGCCTTTTAAATCGTCCATGATACTCGGGTCGAATTTCATGCCATATTTTGCTGAAATCGGTTGACCATCGACCAGTAGGTTAACCATGCCATCCTCAGTTGGAGTCACTGTAATATTGCTAAAGTCAGACATGTATCAATCCAATGTTTTTAAAGAATGCCCCAAGTATCGGCAAATTTGCTAAAAACTCAAGTCGACTTTCGCGTGGTCACTGCAAAATCATTCGGTTAATGATGCGTTGTAAAGATTCAAGACATAAAAAAAGGAAGCGCGATCTTCCTTTTTAAATTGGGTTTTCACCCTATTCATCTTGGGCATCTATGCTGGCACCGGTTAAATGCAAGCTGTCGTCACCCATTAAATATAAATATGCAGGCATGATGCTTTCAGGCGTAGGCAAAGTTTTTGGATCTTCGTCTGGATAAGCTTTTGCACGCATGGCAGTACGTGTCGCACCAGGGTTAATACAGTTAAAACGAATATTGGGGTGTTCATTTTCTTTAGCGAACAATGTGCTTACGGCTTCAATGGCAATTTTTGAAACCGAGTACGCGCCCCAACGTTCACGGGCTTCACGTCCCACACCCGAACTGGCAAAGACCACTGAGGCATGCTCAGATTTTTGTAGTAGTGGCATCAGCTCTTGAGTCAGTACAAAGGGCGCGCGAAGGTTCACCGCCATGACATCATCCCATACATCCACAGGATAATGTTCTAGTTCAGTTCGCTCACCCAAAATCCCAGCATTATGCAAAATGCCGTCTAGGCGACCAAATTGCTTTTCTAAGGTATCGACCAACAGCTCATAATCACGAGGAGAGGCACTAGACAGTTGTAGCGGTAAAATCGCCGGTTGGGGGGCACCCAAGCCTTCAATTTCATCGTAAATCACTTCTAGTTTATTCAGTGTGCGTCCATGTAAGACCACGGTTGCGCCATGTAAGGCATAACTGAGGGCAGCCGCACGGCCAATACCATCGCCCGCACCTGTAATCAGGATAATGCGATCTTTGAGCAGATCGGGGCGAGGTTGATATTCTGAATATTTCATCCGTACCTCCTCGTTTTATTGTGTTGTGTTCTATCGTTATAAAGTCGCTGTGTTGAGCGTTTTCGGTTTGATGACCAAATCATGAATGGCTTCATGCAGGTCAGCAACAGTCTTCACTATACAATCTGCATGCCAAGCTGTTAAGTCATCTTTGTGTTGTAAAGGTAAATAGCCATAAGCCGCAAGAATCGTGTACATCTGCGCATTACGACCTGCATCGATATCACGTGGATGATCACCGACATAGATACAGTCTTGAGCATCTAGATGAATGTGCTTGGCTGCTAAATACATCGGCTCTGGGTCTGGCTTGGTTTTACTGACATCGTCTGGGCAAACCAATACCGAGCAGCGCTCAGTCAAATTCAACGCTTTGAGCAACGCTTCACTGAGTGAACGCGGCTTATTGGTGACAATACCCCACGGAATTTGATACTGTTCAAGTTCATCGAGTAGCGGATACATGCCTTCAAAAAGGTCTGTATCGACGGCAATATCCGCACCATAAAGCGCTAAAAAACGTTGACGATGTGCCAGAAAAATAGGGTCTTCCACATCTAACTCAGGATAGACCAGTTTGACCATGGCACGCGCGCCTTCAGACACTTGTACACGAATGTCTTCTGCACTGACCACCGCAATGCCTTTGTCACGGCACATGTCTTGAATAATACGAATAAAATCAGCCGCGGTATCAATCAGTGTACCGTCAAGATCAAAGAGTACAGCTTTCATTAGGCTTCTTTCACCGTATGAACCATGTAGTTCACATCCACATTCGGTGCGAGCCAATAGCGTTTGGTAATCGGGTTATAATGTAAACCTGTCATATCTTTGAGTTTTAACTCGGCTTGACGAATATCATGAGCTAATTCTGAAGGTTTAATAAACTTCGAATAATCATGAGTGCCTTTCGCCAACATGCGTAAAACATATTCCGCACCAATAATCGCAAACAAATAGGCTTTAGGATTACGGTTAATGGTCGAGAAGAACACATGACCACCCGGTTTTACCAGCTTTTGACAGGCTAAAATGATCGAAGCTGGATCGGGTACGTGTTCGAGCATTTCCATACAGGTGACGACGTCATATTGACCTGCTTGCTCTTCTGCCAATTGCTCTACAGGTACTTGGCGATATTCAATATTTTGTACATTTTCTTGTTCGGCATGTAAGCGTGCAACATTCAACGGCGCTTCGCCCATGTCGATACCCAATACTTGCGCACCGCGACGTGCCATGCTTTCAGCTAAAATACCGCCGCCACAGCCCACATCTAATACTTTCTTGCCAGTGATACCATTTGAATGCTCATCAATCCAGTTCAAACGCAGGGGATTAATCATGTGCAAAGGGCGGAACTCAGAATGCTGATCCCACCATATGGCTGCGAAAGCTTCAAATTTGGCAATTTCTTGTGGATCAACATTCAATTGCGACATCGGTTGCACCTCAATCAAGTCTTTATATTTTAGAAAAAAGTTTATGGGAGTTAGTGTAGCGCGTCCTGAAAAAAAAGCGATAAAAGCCTTAAAAAAGTTCACAGAATGAAAACGAAATCGACAGATTTGATTTATAGTGTTGCCATAAACTAATCATAATGATTTTGAGGACGATAAGTTCAATGAAAAAATTCCTTTTAGGCACGATTACAACAGCTATTTTGGCTTTTTCTGGCAGTGCGATGGCAGCGCAATTTGTCGCGGGGACTGATTACACAGTTATTCCAAAACCGATTAAAGTCGAACGTCCGGGTAAAATCGAAGTCCGTGAGTTCTTTTGGTATGGCTGCCCACATTGTTTTACATTAGAACCGCATATGCAAACGTGGTTAAAGCAATTGCCTAAAGATGTACGTTTTGTCCGTACACCTGCAGCAATGAATCCACTTTGGGAACAAGGCGCGCGTGCTTACTATGCATCGGAAGCACTGGGTGTTCGTCAAAAAGCACATTTACAATTGTTCCATGACATTCATGTGGGTCAAAAAAATATCTTAGAACAAGGCGCATTTGCTAAGTTCTACACCCGTTATGGTGTTCCTGAAGCGAAATTTAACAGCACATTTAAATCATTTGCTGTGTCTTCAAAAATTGCTCAAGCGAAAAGCTTAGCGGCTCAATATCAATTGAGCGGCGTGCCTGCGATTACCGTCAATGGTAAATACATCGTACAAGGTGAAGATGCACGTACCGTTGAAATCGTGAAATTCCTTGTTGATAAAGAACGCAAAGCGAAATAACAGATGTCATAAAAAAGCCGCACTCGATGCGGCTTTTTTATGGCGATAAATTTTGTGGATCAGAGATTTGAGCCAAAGATCGATCCCAATGTAAGATGCCACGAAATAAGAGCTGAACTTGGGTCTGAGCTTGGCGGCGAAATTGTTGTAGCGCATCCGTACGTTGTGGAAGGTCAATATGTCGATGTATGTCAATCCACTGCATTGCCCAACTTAAGGCCAATTCAAACAAAATTTGTCCCAATACTTTGAGGTCTTGTTCGGATTGAATATGTTGAGTCGCTTCAACTTGAGCCAGTGCATGGGCCAAATCGGTACTGAGAAAATTAAACTCACGAGTAATGGCTTGTCTTAAGAATGCTGAACCACCCCAACGTTCAGCAATAAGAAACATCCATGCCTCAGGAAATTGCTCAACGGCATGAAATAAATAATCCAGACTTTGTCGTGTGCGTGCATCTGGTGCTTGAAAGCATTGCTGACTCAGTTGATTGAGGACATTCCGAAGGTGCAGGGCCATTTGGTCGACTAGTTCCAAACCGAGCTCATCCATGTCCTGAAAATGGCGATAAAACGCAGCAGGAACCAAGCCGACATGACGGGAAATTTCGCGTAAGCTCAGACTGCTAAAAGAACGGCCTGTGGTACTCAATGCAAGCGCTGCATCAAGGATAGCTTTACGACTTTGTTGCTTACGTTCTTCCCGTATCGACATGCAATTCGTCCTGAATTTTGCGTGGCTTCAGTCTAACAAATTTCCTGATGTCGTACGATGGGCCTATCAAAACTTGGATGAATGGATTTTGTAAATGCACACGAATGCATCCCGAATCTGGCTGTACCTTCTGTTATAATGTGCCGCAATCAATTTTGTCAGATTAAGGACTCATTATGCGTATCGACCAACGAGCATTAGATCAATTACGTGAAGTAAAAATTACCCGTAACTACACACGTTATGCGGAAGGTTCTGTATTGGTTGAATTTGGTCATACAAAAGTTCTTTGTACTGCAAGTGTTGACAACTCAGTACCGCGTTTCCTTAAAGGAAAAGGTCAGGGTTGGGTGACTGCTGAATATGGCATGTTACCTCGTTCAACACATACACGTACTGACCGTGAAGCGGCGCGTGGTAAACAAAGCGGTCGTACTCAAGAAATTCAACGTCTGATTGGTCGTAGCTTACGCGCGATGGTGGATTTGAAAAAATTGGGTGAAAATACCATCAGTATCGACTGTGATGTGATTCAGGCAGATGGCGGTACACGTACAGCATCAATTACAGGTGCAGCTGTTGCCTTGGTTGATGCAATGAATGTCTTGCTTGAAAATAAAAAAATTAAACAAGATCCATTAAAAGGTTTAGTTGCTGCGATTTCTGTAGGGATGTATCAAGACGAAGCATTACTTGATCTTTGCTATGAAGAAGATTCAAGCTGCCAAACAGACATGAACGTAGTGATGACACAAGCTGGTGAGTTCATTGAACTTCAAGGTACAGCAGAAGACAAACCGTTTACACGTACACAGTGTAATGAAATGCTTGAACTTGCTGAAAAAGGCATTCAAGAATTGATCAAAAAACAACAAGAAGCTTTAGGCTGGTAAGTTGTTTGATTCAGTTCAAACTGAATAAAGAACGCATCTTCGGATGCGTTTTTTTATGCGTTGAATATAGAAAATCCAACACGAATCGGCTATTCAGTAGCGTGTCTTTGGCTCAAATTAATAGGATCAGGATGCTTTGAAGGACTAAAAATGAAAAATTGGATGATGTATTTTTCTTTGTTCATCGTATTGTTGATCAGTGGTTGTGATTTTTTTGGAAATCAGGATCAAGAGCGTGAAGGTGGTCGTTTTTCTGAACAAAGTGAAAACTCAAAAGATCAGGACGATGATCAAGATGAGCGCGAGCAGCATGAAGACGATGCGGAGCATGAAAAGGACTCCGAGCATGAAGATGAAGCTCGACGAAGTTCAAAACAACAGCAAGATGATGATTAAGTCATGCTAGATCTTAAGCATCAAAAAGGGTGCTACAGCACCCTTTATTTATGTTTAGAGTAAGTCTAGAGCGTTAGGCATTAAAGCGCATCGATAAATCAATCGCTGTGACATCTTTGGTGAGTACACCCATCGAAATATAATCGACCCCTGTCGTTGCCACTTCACGTAAGTTTGCAATGGTGATATTGCCTGAGGCTTCAAGTTTGCAGCGACCATTCACGTGTTTGACAGCATCAATCATTTGTTGCTGACTAAAGTTATCCAACATCACAATATCCGCACCTGCTTCCAACGCTTGGTTGAGTTCGTCCCAAGTTTCTACTTCCACTTCAACGGGTTTACCCGGAGCAATGGTATGCGCTTTAGCAATAGCTTGGCTAATGCCACCAGCAGCCATGATGTGGTTTTCTTTAATTAAAAACGCATCAAATAAACCTAAGCGATGGTTTTGACCACCTCCGACAGCAACTGCATATTTTTGTGCAATACGTAGGCCTGGTAAGGTTTTACGGGTATCGAGTAGACGAGTATTCAAACCTTCCAGTTGTTGAACATATTCAGCTGTTTTAGTGGCTACAGCCGATAATGTTTGCACAAAATTCAGTGCAGGGCGTTCAACGGTTAATAGGCTACGTGCAGAACCTGCTAATTTTAAGAAAGCCTCACCTGCTGAGACACGTTCCCCATCATTTTTTAACCATGTGACTTGTACACTTGCATCAAAAGTTTGAATGAGCGCATTGACCCACGGTTGCCCTGCTAGCACCATATCTTCACGACTAATAATTGTTGCGGTCGCTTGTTCATCTTCTGGAGTTAACAGGGCTGTAATATCGCCTTCGCCAATATCTTCTTGTAGTGCGTGTTGAATATTGATTTGGATTGATTGTTCAAGCAAAGATTGCGATATGCTCATAAGAAGTTCCGTATCTTTTTAACCCAGGAAAATGTGCGCGTTATATTAGCATTGTTCCTTAAAAATGAGCGATTTTTAACTCCTTTCACAGACTTGAATTGAGATTTCAATGTGAAAGTTTTAGCATTAAAACTTTCAAGTAGGGCTCGGCGTTTTGATCTGCAGCATTGCAGGCCGGCTTAGACACAGGATTTTTTTATGTCACAAGCAACAACATTTCAGGTGCAGGATGGGCAATTGCTAGGTGCGCGTCAAGTTCCATCACCGAATTTTAACCAGCGTCCTGAAGATACCGAAATTCAGCTTGTCGTCATTCATAATATTAGTTTGCCACCTTCTCAGTTTGGCGGTGGTTATATCGAACAATTTTTCCAAAATCAGTTGGATTGGTCGAAACATCCTTATTTTCAAACCATTGAAGGGATGCAGGTATCGACACATTTATTGATCCTGCGTACAGGCGAAGTCCTACAGTTTGTCAATTTTAATGATCGGGCTTGGCATGCTGGTCGTTCAACCTATTTAGCGCAAAAAGAATGTAATGATTATTCGATAGGTATTGAGCTCGAAGGAAGTGATGATTTACCTTTTGAAGCTGCACAATATGCCGTGCTGACAGAGGTCGTGGCGTGTTTACAACAGGCTTATCCTAAAATTCAACAACATATTGCAGGGCATTCAGATATTGCACCGGGACGTAAAACTGATCCGGGTCCATTTTTTGAGTGGAACGCTTTTCGTCAGCAGCTGCATCATTTTAAAAACAAATAAACAATACACACTGCGTTTAATAAACCAATGAAATTCCTTGACGAGTTTCATTACAATAGGCGCACTTTCAAAAGTGAGAAATACCGATGGCGCTTTGGCGTTCGACAGTTATTGTCAGTGCAATGACTATGTTGTCCCGTGTATTGGGACTGGTACGGGATATTGTCCTGTTAAATGTATTTGGTGCAGGTAAAGACTTCGATACCTTCGTGGTTGCCTTTCGTATTCCTAACTTTTTTAGGCGCTTATTCGCAGAAGGGGCATTTTCACAAGCCTTTATTCCTGTATTGACTGAATATAAAACCAGTCGAACCCATGCCGAAGTCCAGATTCTGATTAGCCGTGTTTTTGGCTGTTTAGGTCTGGTGATGACTAGTTTGACGTTCATCGCAATGGTGGCGGCACCCGCGATTATTTATATCTATGCACCGGGTTTCCATGGTGATGCAGACAAGTTTGCGTTAGCTACCGATATGTTCCGCCTAACGATTCCTTACTTACTGTTTATGTCCTTAACGGCATTTGCCAGCAGTATTTTGAATAGTTATGGCTCATTCAGTACACCTGCGTTCGCTCCAGTGTTACTTAATGTCGCGATGATTGCCGGTGCGCTATGGTTAACCCCTTATATGGCCGAGCCAATTATGGCTTTAGGTTGGTCTGTTGTCGCTGCAGGCTTCTTACAATTGGCGATTCAGATTCCAGAGCTGTGGCGTAAAAAATTACTGATTCCACCGAAAGTTGACTTCAAACACGAAGGTGTTGATCGCATCATGAAGTTGATGCTGCCAGCACTGTTTGGTGTCTCAGTGACGCAGATCAACCTACTGTTGAACACCATTTGGGCGTCTTTCATGCAAGATGGTTCGGTGTCATGGTTATACAGTGCCGAACGGATGACCGAATTGCCATTGGGCTTAATTGGTGTCGCGATAGGTACCGTAATTTTACCTTCGTTGTCTGCGCGTCATGCTGAACAAGATCAAGAAAAATTCCGTCGTATGATTGATTGGGCAGCTAAGGTCATTATCTTGGTGGGTGTGCCTGCAAGTATTGCGCTTTTCATGCTCTCTACACCTATTATTCAGGCCTTATTTGAACGTGGTCAATTTAGCTTTGAAGATACACAGATGACCGCATTGGCATTGCAATGTATGAGTGCCGGTGTGATTTCATTCATGCTCATTAAAGTGTTTGCACCAGGGTTTTATGCGCAACAAGATACCAAAACTCCTGTACGTGTAGGTTTAATGGCGGTCGCAGCCAATGCCATTCTTAACGTGGTGTTTATTGGATTCTTTAAACTGATTGATTGGCATGCTGAGCATATGGCCTTGGCATTGGCATCCTCTGGTTCCGCATTAGTGAATGCAGGGATGCTGTATTTTTATTTACATAAGCGCAATATTTTTCGCTTTGGCGCACATTGGAAAAAGTTGGTGATTCAGTTTGCGATAGCCAATGCTGTGATGATTGCTGCACTGTGGTATGGCTTAACATGGTACAACGGTGATGTATCTGCGTGGATGCGTGTCGCGGAAGTGATCATCTTATGTGTGATTGGTGTTGCTGCTTATGGTATCGCCTTAATTGCAACAGGCTTTAGACCACGTCACTTAAAACCATAAAGCTAAAACCATACAACGTAGTAAGTTTACGTGGATGTAAAAAAATAAGAGCCTATAGGCTCTTATTTTTTTGATTGAGACTCAAGATGATAAAAACATACGTTTCTGATTCATGAGTCTGAGGGGAGTAATTTGTAGTTTAAAACGACATTCAATCAGTCGCCTAAACTTTTCCTCGAGAGAGGAAACCAACAATTGCGAGAATGACTGCAATAACCAAAAGAATAACAGCAAAGTCTTTGGATAAGCCTGCCACACCACCAAAACCTAGCAGACTCGCAATCAAAGCAATTACAGCGAAAATAATAGCCCAGCGGAACATAGTTTTATCTCCATGTGATTTTTTATTCTGTCTCATCAGTATAGGAGTCACAGAAAGCATGCTATGTATTCTTTTGTTTATTTAATGTTCAATATTCGGTAACTTAAACAAGGAATTTATGTGCGGGTTCAGTTAATATGCCTGCCACCTTCGTTGCGAGCGAGAAGATGACCGATACTCTACGCCCACATTTTTGGAAAAAGCATGCTTTGACTGAACTCACCCATTTGGAGTGGGAGTCCCTCTGTGATGGTTGCGGGCTTTGTTGTTTAATCAAGCTTGAAGATGAAGATACGCAAGAGGTGGCTTACACCAAAGTGGCATGCAAACTTTTAGATTGTGAAACCGCCAGTTGTTCCGATTATCCAAATCGCAAATCACACGTTGCAGACTGCATACAGCTGACACCTGAACAAATTCACCAATTTCATTGGCTACCGCCGAGCTGTGCTTATCGTAGAATTTCTGAAGGGAAAGATTTACCGCGTTGGCATCATCTAGTGACGGGAAGTCGTGACAGTATTTTGAAGGCACGAAAGTCTGCCGCAGGGCGTTGCATCAGTGAAGAAGACGTCAACCCTGATGATATTGAAGATTATATTGTGCGTTGGGTACGCTAAAGGACACAGATACGCTCAATTTTGGGTCTAGAGTTGATCTTGTATCATGGCCAGAAAGTCTTGTTCTGACAGAACCTGAAATCCATGCTGTTTAAGGAGTGCTGTGGTTACTCCATAGCCTTCAATTTTTGTACGCGTAAAGGTGCCATCATAAATATAATGACTGCCGCACGACGGGCTACGATCTTTTAAGACCACCACATCAACCTTATGCAATTGGGCCAATTCCAACATGCGATGGGCACCCGCGATAAATTCAGCACTGACATCTGTGCCCAAGACATCTTTGACTTGGGCTGTGCCATTGAGCACATCACTGGCTTGACCATTTTGAATTTCTGCAGGAAAACGTGGACAGCTCAGGCCGCCCATCATTTCTGGGCAGGCCGTAATGACTTGGTGAGTCTGCATCAGTTGGCAAATTGCTTGTTGTGTATTTGATTTGGCATCATAACGAACGGGTTGGCCTGCCAGACAGGCACTGACTAAATACTTCAGTGTCATCGTGTCTTGCTCCACAAGTTTTAGTGACTCAAAAGTTCCATCGCATGGTCATAACTGAGCGGACGATAAAAGTAAAAACCTTGTCCAGTATGACAATTACATTCTTTTAAGGTATCGACCTGTTCCGGTTTCTCTATACCTTCGACTAATATATTCAGGGAAACACTCGCACCAATTTGTGTAATCGCTTTGACAATGGCAAGTGCTGAACAGTCGGTATGCATGCGTTCCACAAAATTACGGTCGATTTTAATACAGTCGACAGGGTAGTTACTTAGACGTGTTAATGATGAATGACCTGTACCAAAATCATCTAAAGAAATGTGGATGCCATGGTCTTTCAATAAATTGAGGGCGCGAATCACATAATTTGAGCCACGTTCTGACAGGCTTTGCTCGGTAATTTCGACCTCAATAATATCTGGTGATATACCAAACTGCTTTAAGCGATTCAGTAGTTTTTCCGCATAATCATCACGTAAAAATTCGACAGGTGCAGCATTTATTGAAATCGGTAGCGGTTGCAGTCCAAGTTCAATCCATTTTTGAATATCTTGAAAGATTTTAATTTGCATTGTTTCACTAATGCGTGAAGCCAATTCATAATCTTGAAATGCAGCAAAAATTTGAGAAGGTAATTGTAATTGTTGGTCTTTATCGTACCAACGCAGCAAAGCTTCAAAGCCGACCACTTGACTGTCAGAAAGGCGAACTTTGGGTTGATAAAACGGAATAATTTGATTGGACTTAATCAGGCTGCGGGCTAGCGTTAATTGGCGAGTGGTGTTTTCAAGAATTTTAAACATGGTGTGGTTGAACATTCGCACCCCACCACGACCACTGCCTTTTAAATCATTTAGCGCAATATCAGCGCATTTAAGTAAATTCGAGGAATTTTGTGCATCGCGTGGGTAGATCGCACAGCCAATACTCATACCTATATTGATGCTTTGTCCATTATAGAAAATCGGCATATCCATTTGCTGACAGGCGATGCTGGCAATATCTGTTAATTGTTGTTGCGATTTTAAGTTCGGAATAGAAATGGCAAATTCATCGCCACCTAAGCGTGAAACCACGATATTTGCATCAAAACAGTGCTGAAAACGCTGTCCAAGGGTATGCAGTAAATGGTCTCCAGCACTATGCCCTAAGGTGTCATTAATATGCTTAAAATAATCCAGATCGATCAATAACAAACCCAGTTGTTGCTGATGTTCTCGTGCCACTCTTAAGTGACTTTTAAAGACTCGACTAAACGCACGGCGGTTTAATAAACCTGTTAAATCATCCTGTTCAATGATCCGTTGGAGTTTATTTTCCGCCAGTCGCTGTACCGTAATATCACGGGAGACACAGAGAATTTCTTTGACTTGACCATATTCATTGAATACTGGGCTGAGCATGTTATCCCAATAAGCCATGGGTTCATCGGCCACTTGGCTCATGCCGACAAAGCGAGATATTTTGCCTTCTTTGGCTTCGGCAAAAGCATTCAGACACGCGTCGCGGACTTCTTCAGGCAATAATTTGTGCCATGACATACCAAACTCAGTTTCAGTCGGCGACACACCGAGAGCTAAGCAACCAGCGCGGTTCATATGCAGAATATGACCGTCTAGGCTTAATAATTTAATACAGTCGACACTGGCATCTAACATTTGATTACGGCTGTCGAGTTTTTCGCGTAATTCTGCACATTGGGTATGTTGTAATTGTATATTCTTGGCTTGAGGCATTTGTTGAAATGAATATATAGATAGATCAATGCCTTGTTGAACTTGAGGTATTTGCTTTTGCTTTAATGATTGCTTCATACAATCTGTCCAATTGGGTCAGGCAAGCTAAAAATGGGATATCTAGCCGATCATACTTTAATTTGATCGATAAGGGATAAGATCTCTTGTTACATTATAGTTAACATTCGCCTAAGGATTTTTACATGCAAGATACTTAAATAATGACATCAAACCAGCCTCTTAAATTGAATATCGAATAAAGCAAAGATTCTGCCAAGGCAGTGTTAGAATAGAAAAAACGTCCCCAATTGCCGGAAACGAAATAATAAGATGTCAGACAGCCAAATTCCTCTTCCTGAACGCATGCGTCCTCATGATTTATCTCAAATTATTGGACAAGATCACCTTTTGGGTGAAGATGCACCGTTACGCCAGATGATTGACCAAGGGCATTTGCCATCGATTATTTTTTGGGGACCTCCGGGTGTAGGTAAAACCACAATTGCGTTGTTGTTAGCGCAGGCCGTTGACCGACCATTTATTAGTTTATCTGCGCTTAATACTGGGGTGAAAGAGTTACGTGAAATCATCGCCGATGGTGGAGATTTATTGACACCTGTGGTGTTTATTGATGAAATTCATCGTTTTAATAAGTCACAACAAGATGCCTTACTGAATGCAGTTGAAAAGGGCAAAATTACCCTGATTGGTGCAACCACAGAAAACCCTTCATTTGAAGTTAATAATGCCTTATTGTCGCGTTGTCAGGTCTATACCTTAAATGCTCTGGATAATGACGCAATTCAGCGCTTATTGGATCAAGCGATTCAGCAAGATTCGTTTTTAAAAGAGCGTTATATTCAAATCGAAGAATATGAAGCTTTATTTCAATTTGCCGCAGGTGATGCTCGTAAAGCATTAAATCTTTTAGATTTAATCGCCAGTACGTTTGAGCCAGACTTAGAAAATATCATTAACAATGCGGTGGTGGTCAAAGTTGCGCAGCAAAATATTGCACGCTATGACAAATCGGGCGAACAGCATTATGATTTAGTTTCGGCTTTTATTAAGTCGATTCGAGGCAGTGATCCAGATGCCGCTTTGTATTGGATGGCTCGAATGCTCAAAGGTGGTGAAGATCCTGTTTTTATTGCCCGTCGTATGTTGATTGCGGCATCTGAAGATATTGGCAACTCAAATCCAAATGCTTTACTGTTGGCTGGAGAATGTTTCCGATCTGTGCAGGCAATTGGTATGCCTGAATGTCGAATCATTTTGGGGCAATGTGCGGTGTATTTGGCAACCAGTGCTAAAAGTAACAGTACTTATTTGGCCATCAACAAAGCCTTAGATTTGGCAGAAAAAACCTCGAATCTACCTGTGCCACTACATTTGAGAAATGCACCAACCAAATTGATGAAAGAGCAAGGCTATGGCGTGGACTATTTATATCCACATAATTATCCTGAACATTTTGTCATGCAAGACTATATGCCGCCTGAACTGAAAGGCACTAAGCTGTATGAGTCTGCACGCAATAAACGTGAAGTCGAAGGTGAGCGTTTGCAGCAACGCCGTTGGATGCAACAACAACAGCAACAATGATTTGAATGATCATAATGAAAAGGCGCTTCGGTGCCTTTTTTTATGTCTAATTCACGCAAAAAAAAGCCCAACTCAAGGCGAGCTGGGCTGAAAAAATAGGATGCCTTTGGGGAGATACATCCTAGAGGGTAGATGGAAAATCTGGTCGGCATACACATTGGAAACTTATAGATCCTAATGCTGCCTGGTATGTGGCTATCTTAGTGTGAACTTGGCTAAATGTGAAACAGAGGATTTTTATGGTTAACATTTGTTTTTTCGATCATGGATTAATCGAGTAATATTTTATTAAAAAACCGAGCTAAAGAGCTCGGTTTTTTAAATCGATGAACGAATTAGATATCAGAAAGGTCGATACCTAAACGTGCAGCAACTTCTTCATACGCTTCAACCACACCGCCTAAACCTTGACGGAAACGGTCTTTGTCGAGTTTTTTCTTAGTGTCTTTGTCCCATAGACGGCAGCCGTCTGGAGAGAATTCGTCACCCAATACGATACGGTCGTGGAACACACCAAATTCAAGTTTAAAGTCAACAAGCAACATGTTGCCTGCATCGAATAGACCTTTAAGTACTTCGTTTACTTTATAAGTCAATTCTTTCATTTGAGCGAGTTGTTCTGCAGTCGCCCAACCTAAAGCAATCGCTTGTGATTCATTCACCATTGGGTCGCCTAACGCATCGTCTTTGAAGAACAATTCGAAAGTTGGCGGAGTAAGTTCTTTACCTTCTTCAACGCCTAAACGACGGCAAAGTGAACCTGCTGCATAGTTACGGATTACGCACTCTACAGGAACCATGGTTAATTTTTTCACTAAAACTTCAGTTGGAGAAAGAAGTTTTTCGAAATGAGTTTCGATACCAGCCGCAGCCAATTTTTCCATGATAAAGGCGTTAAAACGGTTGTTCACCTTACCTTTGCGATCCAGTTGTTCAATTTTTTCACCGTTGAATGCAGAAGCATCGTCACGGAAAACTAGGATGAGGTGGTCAGAACTATCTGTTTCATAAACAGATTTCGCTTTACCAGTATAGAGCAAGGTTTGTTTTAACATGAGGGAACCTTTTTCGAGAAAAAATGCCTAGTACGACTAGGCTGGCCAATTTTGGTAAATCTGAGCTAACAGATCTGCAGCTTTTTCTTTGTCTGCAAAACTGTTATCGGCATTGAACACAGCGATGTTATTGCTTGAACCTACAGAAGAAAGTCTTAAAACATAGGTCTGTTGATCGACCTTGACGGTTACTTCGTAACGGTTTTTGCTCTGACCAACAATGGTATGGTTAAGGCTGCTGAGGGTAGCAAGTGTGTATTGCCAAATTGTAGCAGAATTTCCTTCAACTTTGATCAGCGGATTTTGATTTCCATCCACCAATAGTTGAGGGCGGCTAATATTTGTACTGTCTGTTGAGGAATCTGCAACGACATTATTTTTTTCCGCGGCTGGACGCGGAAGGGCATAGCGATTGCCGCGCTTATTTTCAAGCTTTGGTGCATGCTCAATTGCTAGTGGGTCAACAGATGGAGCAGGATACAAAGGCGTTGCAGGACGAACCATCGACCCTTCAGGGTATTTCAGCGGTTCAACATCTGTGGTTTGTTTATAGTCCAGTGTGCCATTATTAAAGGCAAGTGAACTACAACCGGCTAATGTAAATACTGAAAGTGCCAGGCTAAGTCCTAAACGTAATTGCATGATGTTTGCTCTTCTTTATTTGATAACGCCCGCAGTGATGAGTGCTTCACGAAGCGGAGTACGATATTGTTCTGCAAGGGGTGTTAATGGTAAGCGAATGCCTGTTTCAATCAGGTTCATCTCATGAAGTGCCCATTTCACAGGAATTGGGTTCGATTCGCAAAATAAAATTTGATGTAAATTTGCAACAGTATTGTTTTGTTGCTCGGCTTGGACTGCGTCACCCGCCAAAGCGCTTGCACACACTTCGCTCATTTCTTTTGGCGCCACGTTCGCAGTAACCGAAATGTTGCCTTTAGCACCTAAACCCATTAACTGATAAGCCGTTGCATCATCACCTGAGTACACCACCATATCTTTGCCTTTAAGGCCTTCAATGAGTTCTTGACCACGAGGAACATCGCCAGTGGCGTCTTTAATGCCCACGATTTGTGGAATATCAGCAAGACGGATCACGGTGTCGTTGTGCATGTCTACACCGGTTCGGCCAGGTACATTGTACAAAATTTGAGGTAAATCAACAGCTTCAGCAATCGCTTTGTAGTGTTGATACAGGCCTTCTTGGGTAGGTTTGTTATAGTATGGTGTAACTAATAATGCCGCATCTGCACCTAATTCTTTGGCTTCTTTGGTGAGTTCAATTGCTTCGTGGGTTGAGTTTGCACCTGTGCCGGCAATAATTGGAATGCGTTTGTTCGCCACACGGATGATTTCTTTGATCACCTGAGTGTGTTCGGCCATGCTCAAGGTAGAAGCTTCACCTGTAGTCCCTACAGCAACAATACTATTGGTGCCTTGCTTTATATGCCACTCAACCAGCTTCTCGAGGCTCTTCCAATCTACGCTGCCATCTTCAAACATTGGGGTGACGATTGCGACAATTGAACCTTGAATGGTCTGAGCTTGCTGAGTCATTTTGAAAAGCTATCCTATTTGTCCATCCGACAAGATGAAATATTGATTTCTGGATGGTTTCGAATTTTGATTTGTAGCATGTTCATTGGGCTATACCCAAGTTGAATAATGCTTACGCAAATTATGACTGATCAAACGCATAAGAACAATATGCTTTGGTCAAAGCCATAAAATTCTTTATACAAATCAAACTTAAAACAATCAAGTGTAAAATAGCGGTTTTTTTGCAGCCTGAAAATTGTTCAGCAAGGGCTGAATCTTGAAAATGTTTTATTCAATCGAGAGGGTTGGCATGGTTGATGGGATTGATTAAATCATCAGCAAAAGGTTGATCTATGTGTATTCCGTGCTTTTTAATCAGAATTTAAGATTAAATAACAATGACTAAAGATTTAAAAACTATATCAATTCGCTCGGGTTTTATTACAAATGATTGTTAAAAACTTGGGTAATAATCTTTTTTATATCTAATAGAAATAGACATGTTTTTATGAGTGTTTAAAAAGATCGCTTGATTTGACTGTTCATTGCACGATTCATATTTTTTTATTTTAAATTTTTAATTGTTTTTACGACTTTGTGACTTAAAGCACAAAAACTATTACACCATGCACGTAATCCAATTTTGGACGAAAGGCTTCAACTTATTGGTAGTTATATCCTTTATAAGGCTCAGCGATGATGCGACTTAATTTGAACGCTGATGACAACAAGGATTCTCCAATGGAAAAGTCAGATAATAAGCATGCTATTGTCACGGTAGCAATCTGCTTCCTTATTGCCGTAATCGAAGGTCTGGATATTCAGGCTGCAGGTATTGCAGCAGCAGGGATTCGTGAATATTTCGGGCTGGATAGCTCGCAGCTAGGGGTGTTTTTTAGTGCCGGTATTTTAGGATTATTACCTGGTGCTTTGGTGGGTGGTCGGATTGCAGACCGAATGGGCCGTAAAAAAGTATTAATTTGGTCTACGGGGATGTTCGCCATCTTTACCTTATGTACGGTATGGGTAAATAGCTTCCATAGCTTACTCGCTGTACGTTTTCTTGCAGGTGCAGGTTTAGGTGCAGCAATGCCAATTTTAATTACCTTGGCATCTGAATCGGTAACGCCACAAAATCGTGGTCGTGCAGTCGGTTTGATGTACTGTGGTATGCCTGTGGGTGCGGCAATCTTATCATTGGTCGCAATGACGGACTTCGGTGCAAACTGGAAAAATATTTTCTATTTAGGCGGTTTATTACCGATTGTTGTGATTCCATTGATGATTTGGTTCCTGCCCGAATCGCGTGAATTCTTGAAAGCCAAAGATCAAGCGGTTCAAGCGACCGCCAATGGCGAAATGCAACAAGGTGCTTTCAAAAACCTCTTTAACACAGAAAACCGTTTACGTACTTTCTCAATTTGGGTGAGCTACTTCTTCACCTTGATGGTGGTGTACATCATGTTGAGCTGGTTACCGTCGTTGTTCACCGAACTCGGTTTCACTCGTAAAGATGGTGCAACTGCGCAGTTCTACTTCATGGTGAGTGCAACCATTGGTACGATCATTTTAGGTATGTTGACTGATCGTTGGAAGAAAGCTTATGTGATCATTTTGATGTACGGCGGTATTTTGGCAGGTCTATTTGCGCTGAATGGTGCAGGTTCATTGACTCAAATGTACATGGCGTCAGCTTTAGTCGGTGCATTCGTGATTGGTTGCCAAGGTGTATTGTATGCCTTCGGTGGTATCGTGTATCCGACACAGTTACGTGGTACGGGTGTTGGTGTAGCTTCAGCCGTTGGTCGTGTCGGTGCAATGTTAGGCCCTGCAATTGCGGGTCAGCTATTGGCAGCAGGTTTTGGTGCGGCAGGGGTGATTACCGCTGCAATTCCATGTATCGCAATCTCTGCAATATTTATGTTGTTATTGGTACGTCGTATTCCATCATAAGGAACATGCCATATCAAAAAAAGCCCGCATATTGCGGGCTTTTTTATGGCGACAATAGAAGTCGCGCAAATGCTTTAAATCAAGATAAATAAAGGTATTTTATGTAAAAATACAGCATAAAGAGAAAATAAAAATCAACGTAGAGGGGCTATGTCAGCAAGAAAACTGGTCGCAATTTTTAAAGTTGATCAACGTGAATTCAGTTTGTATCTACATCAATACGAATTTATCTTGGAACTCAAACCTGTATTTCAAAGAAATCGCCAACAGCCGAGACAAAATGCGTGGTTGGCCTTTGCCGATGAACCTACCCTAGAAGATGTTGCTGAAAAGATTAATGCATTTGAGGTCATGCAACAGACACGCAGCCATTTATTAAAATATATCTTTCAACATCAACCGCGATATTTTTATTTTCATGCTTCGACTCGGCGAAAAGCCCGTATTTACCCACGATTTGCACAGCGGCTGGTTGAGCATTTGCCCAAGTATCGGTATTGTCAGGAAGGACAGTCATTTTATTTTTATGCACAGGACTGAATACTAAGGCTTTTAAAATATGAGCGAATCAGTAGAGTCGCCGACAATGCATGACAACGGATGGAGAGATATGCAAAAAAATACAGCGCTGATTGTGGTCGATGTACAAAATGGTTTTACCCCGGGTGGTCAGTTGGCTGTTGCCAATGCCGATCAAATTATTCCAGGGATTAATCAACTGGGGCAATACTTTACGAATATTGTGCTGACTCAAGATTGGCATCCAGCCGACCATATCTCTTTTGCTGAAAATCATCCTGAGCATGTACCTTATGACAGCATAGAGCTGAATTATGGAACGCAAGTACTGTGGCCGACGCATTGTGTACAAGGCACACAGGATGCCGAATTGCATCCTGATTTAAATTTACCAACGGCGCAGCTAATTATCCGTAAAGGTTTTCATCAGCATATCGACAGCTACTCTGCTTTTATGGAAGCAGATCAGAAAACTTCAACAGGTTTGGCGGGCTATTTGCGCGAACGTGGTATTGATACAGTCTTTGTGGTGGGCATTGCCACGGATTTCTGTGTTGCATGGACGGCAATGGATGCACGTAAGCTTGGTTTTGAAACTTTTGTGATTGCTGATTTGACCAAAGGGATCGATTTACAGGGTTCTTTACAGCATGCATGGCAAGACATGTTGGCGAATGGGGTGAAGCGTATTTACCTGAAAGATATTGTGCAGCAGCATGCACAGGCATTATCTTTGGCATGACCCAGTGGGCTCAGTTGAGAAAAGGCACAAGGGTGTGCCTTTTTTTGTCCCTGTATTTAAATGGAAGATGCCTATGTCGGCTTTCTTAAAATTCACTCAATTTGTGCAGAAAACATTTGCGATTTGGGTGGTGCTGTTTGCAGCGCTCGCCATGTTTTTTCCCGATGTATTTGTTTGGTTAAAAGCATATATCCCATGGATGCTAGGCATCATTATGTTGGGTATGGGCATGACCATGACACTGCAAGATTTTAAAAGTGTATTGCAAAGCCCTAAAGCTGTGATGATCGGGGTTTTGGCACAGTTTATTGTGATGCCGGGATTGGCTTTTTTCTTGTGTAAATTATTACAACTGCCGACAGAGATCGCGATCGGGGTCATTCTTGTCGGTTGCTGTCCGGGTGGAACGGCTTCTAATGTCATCACCTATATGGCAAAAGGTAATACCGCATTATCTGTTGCCTGTACCTCTGTTTCGACATTACTCGCACCGGTTTTAACCCCTGCGATTTTCTATTTGCTGGCAAGCCAATGGATCGAAATTAATGCGGCATCGATGTTGGTTTCAATTTTACAAGTGGTTTTATTTCCGATCATTGTGGGGTTAATGATTCGAACTGTCTTTAAGCACCGAGTGGATGCCTATATACAGGTCATGCCATTGGTTTCTGTTGTGGCAATTGTAGCGATTGTGGCAGCAATCATTGCGGGTAGTCGAACACAGATTTTGCAATCAGGTTTACTGATTCTTGGGGTAGTGGCCTTACATAATGGCTTGGGCTATCTATTGGGTTTTTGGGCCAGCCGACTGTTTAAATTGCCCTATGCAGACTGTAAAGCAGTGTCGATTGAAGTTGGGATGCAAAACTCAGGTTTGGGTGTGGCATTGGCGGCGACCCATTTTGCCGCTTCACCTCTGACCGCTGTGCCGAGTGCGATTTTTAGTTTGTGGCACAATATTTCGGGTCCCGCACTGGCAACCTATTGGGCAGCACGGACGAGTGAGCCCAAAGCATTGGAACAAGACAAGCCTGTGCAATAAACAATTCAGTAAAATAGAGGGCAATGTCCCTCTTTTTTGATGTCGAAAATAAATTTTACGATTTGATGAACAGGGCTTTAGGGAATTGCATGCTTTTTTAATTGATTAATGCTATTTGTAACATAAGTGTCATATCCGCTGCCTAACATGCCGGCAAACACTTTAGATATAGACTGTTTCAAACAGCATTGAGAGGGTATGCAACATTTTCAGCATTCATCAGCGACCTATTATAATCGTGAATTGTCACTTTTAGATTTCAATCGGCGGGTCTTGGCTCAGGCACTCGATTCAAGTTTACCTTTACTTGAACGCTTGAATTTTCTCATCATTTTTTCACGCAATTTAGATGAATTCTTTGAAATTCGCATTGCGGGGCTAATGAAACAACGAGATTTGAATGCGATTGCACGGACGCCAGATGCCATTCCGACTGAAGTGGTCTTAGATGAACTTTCCCTAGTGATTCATGGCACAGTTGCACAGCAATACCAGACCCTTAATCATGCTGTATTGCCTGCATTACAAAGTGAAGGCATTCGCTTTATTCAATTTAAAGATATTTTAGAAAAACATCGGGCGTGGATTAGCCATTATTTTAGTAAAGAAGTACAACCAGTTTTAACACCGATTAGCTTAGATCCATCTCATCCGTTTCCACGCTTGGTCAATAAAAGCCTCAACTTTATTGTGAGTCTAGAAGGCAAAGATGCCTTTGGTCGTGCCATTGAAATGGCGATTGTACCTGCGCCACGTTCGTTGCCGCGGTTAATCAAAATGCCAGCCGAGGTTGAAGGCAGTGCAGAGACACAAATTTTCCTGACCGCCATTATTCAGCAACATATCAATGACCTATTTCCTGGGATGAAAGCGACGGGCTGTTATGCCTTTCAAGTGACACGCAATGCAGATTTAGTTCTGGCTGAAGATGTGGATGACTTGGCGGTGGCATTAAAAGATGAATTGTCTTCACGGCGTTTTGGTCGGGCAGTTCGCTTAGAAATTGAAGATGATTGTCCGCAAAGCATTATTGATTATTTGTTAGATGAATTTGATTTGAGTGAGCAGGAGCTCTATCGCATTGACGGCCCGATCAATTTATCGCGTCTCAGTACAAGTTTTAATCGACCTGAACTGAAATATCCGGTCTATACACCAATTATTCCTAAAGTTTTTCGTAAACAAACCGCTATTTTTGATGTATTAAAAACACAAGATGTGTTGTTACATCATCCGTTTGACTCCTTTCAACCGGTCATTAACCTATTACGTGAAGCTGCAAAAGATCCTCAGGTTTTAGCCATTAAGCAGACGCTTTATCGCAGTGGGCCAGATTCGGACATCGTACAAGTTTTGGCGGAGGCGGCTCGCAACGGTAAAGAAGTTACCGCAGTTATCGAACTTCGGGCGCGGTTTGATGAAGAATCCAATATTACTGTGGCCAATATATTGCAAGAAGCTGGGGCTGTCGTGGTGTATGGCATCGTGGGCTATAAAACCCATGCCAAGATGATTTTGATTGTACGCCGTGAAAATAATCAGCTGCTACGCTACGCCCATTTGGGAACAGGTAATTATCACGCAGGCAATGCGCGGATGTATACCGATTATGGCCTGATGACGACGCATCCCGATATTTGCGAGGATGTGCATCGTATGTTTCAGGAACTGACCGGTATGGGCAAGATGGCGAAGCTGAAAGCTTTATTGCATGCACCATTTACCCTGCATACTGAATTATTGAAACTAATTGAACAGGAAATTGTTGCTGCACAAGCGGGAAAATACGCACGAATTATTGTGAAGGTCAATGCACTTACGGAACCGCAACTGATTGCTGCTTTGTATCGTGCATCGCAAGCAGGGGTACGTGTAGATTTAATTATCCGTTCGATTTGTTGTTTGATTCCTCAGGTCAAAGGTATGTCTGAGAATATTCATGTGAGATCTATCGTTGGGCGCTTCTTAGAGCACACTCGAGTGTATTATTTTGAGCATGCAGGCGAAAAACGATTGTACTGTGCCAGTGCCGATTGGATGGGACGTAACTTATTTTCACGGGTCGAAACCTGTTTTCCAATTTTAGAAAGCCGTTTGAAAAAACGCATTATGAAAGATGGTTTACTTAACTATTTGGACGATAATCAAAATGCATGGGAAATGCAGTCGAATGGGCAATGGGAGAAAGTCGCGGTGGAAGCAGGTGCCGAACCACATAACGCGCAAAAATATTTGATTGCACAGAAAATTTCGACTGTTTAAGACAAAAAAAATCCCGACTCAAGTCGGGATTTTTGATTGCGCTAAAACCTTTACGAGGCTTTTGACTGTTTGGATTTTAAAATTTCAGTTCTGAAGTTTTGAGCCAATTCAGCGGCATCACTGTCCATTCCATTGAGCATAAACGCATGACGCGTCAACACATTGGTCGGATTTGGCAAGCTGACCAATTGGAAATGATCTGAAATCTCTTTGAGCAAAGTTGTCGGCACATGAATGGCACTTTCTTTGGCAACCAATTGTTGGACTAAACGCTCAGCCGCTTGTACAGAAGACAATTGCATGGCTTCGACAGAGCTTGAAATCGCGCTACGGGTTTGTAAAACGAAACGTTTTTCTTCACGGTAGCGTTTATATAAAACATCTGAAAGCAATTGGAATACTGAGCTGATCATGGTGAGGCAACGCAGCGCATCTGGAGTGTCAGCGGTCATGCTGATGGTTGCACCATGTTCATCAAACTTATGTACCGTACTGATGTCAGAACTGTTCAATTTATAATGTTGAACACAGAGTTCTGTGGTTTTATTCAAGAAAATTTGGCAGAGATTAAAATACGGCACAGACACGGTTTTGTTGACGCTATCGAGCAGCTGTTTCGGATCATAAAATTGAATATTTAATGCCAAGCTGTTGCTGTCGAGAACCACTGGTTTCATGTCTTTATGCTGTTTTGCTTTGGCTTGCGCATTTTGCTGCGCTTGAGCAATCGCCACAGCGGCATTGTGTTTTTCTTGTTCTAAAGCCTGCGCTAGCGTTTGAATTTCATGTTTTAGACGTGATTCATTGTTGATTCGCGCTAAATATTCAGTACGACTTGGACGTGCAATTGCGCGATACGCTAACCACAACAAGCCATGTAAGAATAATGAAAATAGAATCGCGGCCCATTGCGTACGTAAGATTTCACCAATACTTGGTTTAATTAAGGTGATTTCAACCGTTCCAACTTTCTTTTCGTTTTGCAGCGCATCACGAACAAAGATTTCACCGTCACGGGTTTTGGTCAAACCGCCTGTAGCCAAGACTTGATTATTGGCATTTAAGATGCGGATGGAAGCCACGCTCGGGTTGGTTGCATAGCGGTCAGCAAGTAAGGCTAATGATACGGTATTGGCCGGCTCAAGCTCAGATAGGCTGTCTGTAACCAATTGACTGGTCATCAGTTGTCCCTGACTGGCACGGTTTTCGTTCAGTTGGTGGGTTGTTGCCAATACCAATAAAAAGGTATGCAAAGCAAAACAAACTACTAATAGGCTAGCAAATAGCCCTTGTCTAGGCGCATTCAACGTAAACTTCCAAGGCAATTCTATTCAATTTAGATTATGATTCTTACATTAGTTGTAGCTCAGACCCGAGTCAATTCATGCGAGAAATCATTCTTATATCACTTTTAGGACCTGACCAACCTAATCAATTTACACGATTAATGCAGGTTTTGTCCGCACATTCCTTACAGATTTTAGATGTCGGACAAGCAGTCATCCACAATCAGCTGACTTTAGGTATTGTTGTTTCGTCGGAAGACCAGACTGCGACAGCATTAGCCATGAAGGAGATGTTGATTTTAGCACATGATATTGGCTTAACTGTGCGCTTTAAACCAATCTCTACAACAGAATATCAACAATGGGTAAATGAGGGAGGCCGCACACGTTATATCGTTACGGCACTTGCGCCAGAATTACAGGCGTCTCATTTACAGGCAGTTACAAATATTGTGTCGAGCCAAGGCTTCAATATTGAAACCGTGACTCGTTTATCTGGCCGTCCTGAGTTAGATGGATCAAGCGAAGGTCCGCGCCGTGCCTGCGTTCAATTTGGCTTAAAAGGCCAGATGTTGGATGCCACTGCGATGCGTGCAGCATGTTTACGTCTATCTACCGAACTAGGGGTAGATGTTGCCGTTCAAGAGGACAATGCTTACCGTCGTAATCGTCGTTTGGTCTGCTTTGATATGGACTCGACGCTGATTGAGCAAGAAGTGATTGACGAATTGGCGATTGAAGCGGGTGTCGGCGCTCAAGTGGCTGAAATCACTGAACGTGCTATGCAAGGTGAACTCGATTTCCAACAAAGTTTCCGTGCACGTGTGGCACTGCTCAAAGGTATGGATGCTTCGGTATTGCCTAAGATTGCAGAACGTCTGACTGTCACAGAAGGTGCGGAACGTCTCATTTCAACGCTTAAATCATTGGGTTATCGCACGGCTATTTTGTCAGGTGGTTTTCAGTATTTTGCTGAATATCTACAAGCAAAACTGGGTATCGATGAAGTCCATGCCAATGTATTGGACGTCCAAGATGGCGCGGTAACCGGTGAAGTGAAAGGCCATATTGTCGATGGTGCTCGCAAAGCCTTCTTGTTGACTCAAATCGCTGAAGAAATGGGGATTTCATTAGAACAAGCCATTGCAGTCGGTGATGGTGCGAATGATTTGCCAATGTTGTCTTTAGCCGGCTTAGGCGTTGCTTTCCGTGCGAAACCTTTGGTTCGTCAAAATGCCAATCAAGCCATTTCAAGCGTGGGTCTAGATGGTGTTCTTTATCTGCTTGGTGTGCATGATAAAGATTTAAATCGTGCTTAAAACCATTTAAGGCACAGTCAAAAACGTAGCCAAAAGGCTGCGTTTTTTTATGCCAAGAATTCAGCTCATCCGATGAACGGTAGAAGAAAATTGTCGATAAAAACAACGATTAACAGCATTCGAAAAATTAATTTTTTTAGCCTAAAACCAGCTGTTTTTTTTGTAATGACACTCGAAACGAGATGCCATCATTGTTCTAGAAATTCTTTAAAAAGAAAAAATGTAATGACAAAATAATGTTGCGACAAGGTGTGTCGCATGGACAAAAAACGAGACTTTTTTTATGTAAAAAACTCAGCATAATGCTTGCAAGAGATTGAGATCGACCAAATCTATTTACTGAAGATACAGTAGTGAGACGGCTCAGCATCCTGTAAGACAAGAGATGTCAGTTGTCAAATGACGGAGGTTTTTATGTTAACAGCGAATTTAGCAACAATCGTTGGCCTGAGCTTGGTATCGGCGGCTGTGATTGCTGTTTTCTTCTCGCCTTATCGTCGCTGGTTAAGTTTTATGCTGGCGGGGATGCTGGTGTGGGGACTCATTGAAGTGATTCGATTTGGCACACAAACCATGTTTGAATTATCAGTGACTTATAGTTATTTAACGGCATTAATGGCCGCAATGGTGGTATTCACTTTAGTATTGTTACGTGAAGACCGCCGTGCAGAGCGTGCGATGGCAAAGCGCCAATGTATAGAACACACGCCTGTATATGATGAAGAACAGCAATGTTCGAGCCGATAAGTGCCAGAACAAAATTTCAATGAAAATGCGCCTAGGGGCGCATTTTTTTATGAACGCATTAGTCCGATTTGAGATACAAAGCCTTACTTCTCAAAAGCCAAGTTATGTTAGGATGAAGCCAGTTAATTTTCCAACAATTACAATAGGCTTTAAGTCATGAAACTATCATCAATTCCTGTCGTAAAACTACCTTTAGTTGATGTCAGTACGGATCCACTTGATTTACTCGTGGCAGGTTTAGCGCTTCGTATGAAACAGCTTGCACGTACTAGCCCTAAATTCATTGAATTGGTTCATGAGCGTCAATTCCGCATTCAAATCGGCACGGATTTAGGTGTTGCACGTCAAATTATTGTAAATAACGGACAGATTGATACTGTTTCAGGCGATGCTGAAAAAGCAGACTTTATTTTGCAATTTGCGGACAGTGAACAGGGCGTAAAAACCCTGATGAAAGGTGACCCAACTGCATTCATGACGGGTATGCAAAATGGCAGTATTAAAATGGAAGGTGATTTTGGTCTACTGGTTTGGTTTAACCAAGTGGCGAAGTTAATTCCACCTAAACTTCCAAAACCGGTTAAAGAAAAAATCAAAATCGCACGTGCGTTTATTAAAGAAAAAACAGGTAAGTAAGATTTACGCCTTGTTCTCCTCCTAAAGGAGGAGCATTAAAAAAAGCCCTCTTTTGAGGGCTTTTTTTAATGCTTCAGTGGTTATTCAACTTCTAAATTAAAGGTCACTGGACCGTCATTAACCAAATGCACTTTCATGTCGGCGGCAAAGATGCCTGTTTGTACATGGTCATATTGGCTCTTGGTGTAATCGACCAGCTGTTCATACAGTGCTTTGGCATCGTTTGGCGGCATGGCAGGGCCAAAATCGGGGCGCAGACCTTTTTGCGTTTGCGCCATCAGGGTAAATTGAGACACCAAGAGGATACCGCCGCCGGCTTGACTGACATTCCAGCCCATCTTGCCTTGTTCATCATCAAAAAAGCGGTATTTCAAGATCTTATCAATCAGCTTTTTGCCTTTTTCTAAATCGTCAGCTTTGCCAAGGCCTAAAAACACCAAAATACCGTGATTAATTTCACCCGTGATCTCACCATCGACCACCACTTTGGCTTCCAAAACACGTTGTAACAAGGCCCGCATAACTTCTTCCGAGTAGAAAATTGAACATAGGGCAGGGATTGTAGCAAAGACAGCATTCTTTCGAGGCAATGTGTAGAAATTTTTGGGCTCAAACATTTGAAAATAAACTGTATATTTTTTATAAATCTAATAATACGATTAAATTTATAAAAATAATCTGTTTTTATCTATTTATTGAATGCCAGTATCTTTGCGGGGCAGGAAAGGTATTTAACAGAGAGATTAAGACGATGTTTAAGCGTTCTTTATTGGTTGCGATGTTAGCAACAGCAACAGTGGCGACTCAAGCAGCGCCATTAACAAAAGACAATGGTGCACCAGTAGGCGATAACCAAAACTCGATTACTGCGGGTCCAAATGGTTCAGTTCTACTTCAAGACGTACAATTGGTTCAAAAATTACAACGTTTTGGTCGTGAGCGTATTCCTGAGCGTGTGGTACATGCCCGTGGTACAGGTGCGTATGGTGAATTCGTTGCAACTAAAGATTTATCTGATCTCACCATTGCTTCATTGTTCAAAGCAGGTACTAAGACTCCAGTTTTCTTACGTTTCTCGACTGTAATTCACGGTAAACATTCTCCAGAAACTCTACGTGACCCGCACGGTTTCGCGATCAAGTTCTATACGCAAGAAGGCAACTGGGATTTAGTGGGTAACCAAACTCCAGTCTTCTTCATTCGTGATGCAATTAAATTCCCTGACTTCATTCACGCAATGAAGCCAAGCCCAATTGACAACGTTCAAGACGCGAACCGCGTATTTGACTTCTTGTCTAGCCAACCATGGGCAACCAACATGTTGACTTATGTGTATGGTAACCAAGGTGTTCCAACTAGCTACCGTGAGCAAGATGGTTTCGGTGTACACGCATTCAAACTGTACAACGACAAAGGCGAATATAAATACGTGAAGTTCAACTTCCGCTCTAAACAAGGCGTGAAAGGTCTGAACGTTAAAGAAGCGATGGAGCTGCAAGGTAAAGACTTCAACCACTTAACCAACGATCTTTACAAAAACATCAACGCGGGCAACTTCCCGAAATGGGATCTTTACATCCAAGTGTTAGATCCTAAAGATTTAAACAGCTTTGATTTTGATCCGCTAGATCCAACTAAAATCTGGCCAACGAACTTAGTTCCAGAAACTAAAGTGGGTACATTGACGCTGAACCGTATGCCGAAAAACTTCTTCCAGGAAACGGAACAAGTGGCATTGGCTCCAGGTAACTTAGTCCCAGGTATCGAGCCATCAGAAGACCGTCTGCTACAAGGCCGTATCTTTTCTTACTCAGATACACAAATGTACCGTTTAGGTGCGAACCACCAACAAATTCCAGTCAACCGTCCGCTTGTTGCTGTTAACAACAACAACCAAGATGGCTACATGAATGTTAGCGAGCGTGATTCTGACGTGAACTACGAGCCAAGCCGTAAAGTGCCTAAAGCTGCCACTGAGAAAGCACGCGCTGTTCAAACTCCGCTGACAGGCACAGTTCAACAGATCGGTACCAAAGAGCAAAACTTCAAGCAAGCGGGTGAGCTTTACCGTTCATACTCTGCTAAAGAAAAAGACGATTTAATCATGAACTTGGCTGCGGATCTTGGCAACGTAAAAGATTCTGAAACCAAGCACATCATGTTGTCTTACTTCTACAAAGCAGATGCAGATTACGGTATGCGTATGACCAAAGCAGTAAACGGTAACCTTGCAACTGTAAAAGCCAAAGCAGCACAACTGAAAGACTAATTTCGATCAGTCTGAAGGATTGGTAACTAGGGGCTAGAACGTTACCTCAAAAAAGTCCTATGAAGCTCCATACCTTTCCTGCACCCTAGGGGGAGTTTCATAGGCACTCCTTAAATAATTCATTTTTCTTAATGAAATGAATTGTTTCCAATTCAATTCTACATTCGATTTCTGTTGGAGTTCATCATGAAAGTTATGCAGCATTTGACTTTAGCCAGTCTTCTTGCGTTTGGTTCCGCATTCGCAAACGTGGCAATCGCGGAAGATATCTCCCCCGCTAAAGCAACTGCAAGCGATCAGATGACCTCACAACAGGAATTGATCGCAATTTTCTTTGCTGCAGCCAAAACTGGCAATGAAGAAGTCATCAATGAATTTCTTAAGCACGGTTTTCCGGTCGATGTGCGCAATGCTTCGGGTTTTACACCACTGATGATGGCGACCTATTATGGTCATCAAAATATTGTGACTCGCTTGCTAGAACAAGGTGCAGACCGCTGCGCACGTGACAATAAAGGCAACACCGCATTGATGGGTGCCATGTTTAAATTAGAATGGGCGATTGCAAAGCAATTACGCCAAGTGGATTGCGATGCAAATGCCAAAAAAATGGGGCAAAAGACTGCAGAACAGTTTGCGCGTGAATTTGGTCAAGAAGAAAAATATCGACAGTTACTCAAAAAATAGTGAGCTTGATCGCGCTCAGCTTTAGCAAAAAAATTGAAAAAAGTCGATGAATCGCGGTGATTTATAAGTTATTCCACTAAATCAATCGGCTTTTTATCAATAAAGTATGCTTTAATGCAAAGAGTTGATAAAAACTGAAAGTCTTTATGTCTCCAATCATCCAATCCTTATTAGACACAGATCTGTATAAATTCACCATGCTTCAGGTGGTGTTACACAAATTTCCGCAAACCCATAGTGTGTATCACTTTCGCTGCCGTAACTTGGATGATACAGCCTATCCACTGGTTGAAATTTTGGATGATTTAAACATGCAGCTCGACATGCTTTGTCAGTTGAAGTTTAAAGAAGATGAATTGCAGTATTTACGCAGTTTACGTTTTATTAAAAGCGATTTTGTTGATTATCTTGAATTATTTCAGCTTAAACGCCGTTTTATTAAAGCGGGTATTGATGATGAAGGTCGACTCGACATTTGGGTAGAAGGCCCAATGGTTCAAGCGATGATGTTTGAAATCTTTGTTTTAGCCATCGTCAATGAATTATATTTCCAACGTATTCGTACACCAGAAGTTTTAGCCGAAGGTGAGCGCCGTTTACAACATAAGGTTGCCTTGCTGAAGCAGTATGAAGCACGGCAAAATCCAAATGATCCACCATTCTTGGTCTCTGATTTTGGCACGCGTCGTCGTTATAGTTATGCATGGCAAAAGCATGTAATTGAAGAATTAAATCAGGCTTCACCATATATTTTCCGCGGTACAAGTAATGTTCTGATTGCCAAAGACTTGAACATTACTCCAATTGGTACGATGGCGCATGAGTTCCTACAAGCATTCCAAGCGCTTGATGTTCGTCTACGTAACTTCCAGAAGTCTGCGCTAGAAACATGGGTGCAGGAATACCGCGGTGACTTAGGAATAGCCTTAACGGACGTTGTCGGTATGGATGCGTTCCTACGTGACTTCGATTTGTACTTTGCCAAACTATTCGACGGTTTACGTCATGACAGTGGCGACCCGTATGAATGGGGCGATAAAGCCTATGCACATTACAAAAAGCTTAAAGTCGATAGCAAAAGTAAAATGCTGACCTTTAGTGATGGTCTAAATATCGAAAAAGCGTGGGATTTGCATAATTACTTCAAAGACCGTTTCCAAGTGAGTTTTGGTATTGGCACCAACTTGACCAATGATATGGGACAAACTGCGCTGAATATCGTACTGAAACTGGTTGAATGTAATGGTCAATCTGTGGCAAAAATTTCAGATAGTCCGGGTAAAACCATGACAGATAATGATACTTTCTTAGCGTATCTACGTCAGGTGTTTGACATCTCTGAAGTTAGCGCTTAAACACAGCATTAGATAAAACTAAAAAAGCCGAATCAATGATTCGGCTTTTTTATATCTAAAATATTGCTAAAGGAATGCAAAAATTCAGAATAATAGTGAAAATGACTTATGCTAAGATCGAATTTAATCGCACAAAATACAACACGAACAACGATGACAGCATCTACACTGAATTTTGGTCTGCTGATTGAAGCGGAAGAATTGGTTCCACATCTTGGTAATGAAAAACTACGGATCGTCGATTTGAGTCGTCGTTCGGTTTATGACCAATTGCATATTCCACATGCACTGCATGTGCAGCCGAAACTGTTAGTGCGCCAAGAAGAACAAGCGATGGGGCTTTTACCTGACCAAGCCGGTTTAGAACAGCTCATCAGCTATCTGAATATCAGTCCAGAACATCATGTAGTAGTGTATGACGATGAAGGTGGGGCATGGGCTGGTCGACTGATTTGGAACTTACATTGCCTCGGTTTTGAAAATACCAGTCTCCTCAATGGTGGCATCCATGCTTGGCTTGGGGCAGGCTTACCGACCTCGTCTGAAATTGAGCAATTTGAACCCGTGAGCCCATTGGTTGAAGTAAGTGCAGAGGCGCGTGCTCAGTATCAAACAGATTATGATGAGCTATTGGCTCGTGTGCAGCAGGAGCAAATCCAAGTATGGGACTGTCGTACCGAAGATGAATATACAGGCCTACGTTTGGCTGCGCGACGCGGCGGTCACATTCCGGGGGCACGACATTTCGAATGGAGTACTGCCCTTAACCGGGAAAATCATTTAAAATTGCATCCTTTAGAACGCACACAACAACGCTTAGAACAATTGGGATTCAATTTAAACGAACCTGTGGTGGTATATTGTCAGTCCCATCATCGGTCGGGCCTAGCTTATATACTGGGACGTTTACTCGGTTGGAATATTCGAGCTTATGATGGTGCGTGGAGCGAGTGGGGCAACCGACTCGATAGTCCTGTGATCACCGGAGAGTTGCCGTCTTGAGCCTTACATCTCAGTTAAAAAAACAAATTTTTATTCAAGCTCAGCGTGTTGTTCCGCAGCACAAATTATCACGTATCGTGGGTAAATTGGCTGCGAGTGAAAACCCTGTGGTGAAAAATGCTGTGATTACCGCATTTAAAGCACAGTATGGCATCGACATGTCGATTGCTGAGCAAAGTAATGCCCTGAAATTTAAATCATTCAATGAATTTTTCACTCGTTCTTTAAAAGAAGGCGTACGTGTAGTTGATGCAAATGCCAACAGTGTTGTTTCACCCGCAGATGGTGCGATTTCACAACTGGGTAAAATTGAAAATGGTGATGTATTTCAGGCCAAAGGGCAGAAGTTCACTGTTGAAAACCTGATTGCCGATCCACAATTGGCTGAGCCGTTTAAAAATGGTCAGTTTGCTACGGTCTATTTGTCTCCAAAAGACTACCACCGTGTACATATGCCATTTGCAGGGACATTGACAGAAACTTTGTATGTACCGGGTGAATTATTCTCTGTAAACCAAACCACTGCTGAAAATATTCCGGGTTTATTCGCTCGTAATGAACGCATGGTCTGCTTATTTGATACAGAAGTTGGTCGTATGGCGGTCGTACTGGTAGGTGCAATGATCGTGGCAGGTATTGAAACCGTGGCTACAGGTAAAGTTAAACCGACAGGGCGTTTGGAACTGAATCAACACGATTTATTCTTAGAAAAAGGTGCAGAATTGGGCCGTTTCTATTTAGGTTCAACAGCGGTTGTGTTGTTTGAAGAAAACAAAATGCAATGGGATGCGACCTTTAAAGCCAACTCGACTGTGGTGATGGGCGAAGCTTTAGGGCATACCATTTAATGAATTCCCTGTCCCTTTAGGAGAGGGTTAGGGAGAGGTTTTTGAGCTAAGCTGATGTATTCAAAAAAGAATCCCTTCTAACCTCCCTTTATTAAAGGAATGAATAAAAAAAAGCGCCATCAGGCGCTTTTTTTTAATTGCAAAATTTAGCGTTTTACGACAATCGAGTCGATACTGCTATGACGTAAAGTTTGCTGTGCAATCACAGCAGCTTCTTGTGAATCATAGGGGCCAGACACAACGCGATACCAAACTTTGCCGTTTTCATTACTTTGAATCACATCGGCAGATAAACCGTTCAAAATAATTTCAGCACGTCGTGCATCGGCTTGATCAGGATCATCATAACTGCGCACTTGCAGAATATAACTTGCAGCAACAGGCGCAGTTTCTGTGGTTTCTAGTCCAAGCTCTGTGGTTTCAACTGGCTTTTGTTCTGGTGCATCAACAATCACCACCGTTTCTTTATTTTCGGTTTCAGGCACAGCTTGTTCAGGAATTGGCGTCACTTGTTGCTGAGGCAATAGGTCGTAGAAACGATAGTCTTTATTGGTTTCTTCTTGGTAGTGTTCAGAGGTAATTTGACCTTTTGGCTTCACAGGCTCCCAAGGTTTCCAAAGCATGAGCGCAACTAAGAAACTCAACACGATTAAAATGATGACAAGTGTACCTAGCCATGCTGGAATCAATGGTTTTTTAGGCTTATTTGGCCGATCAGATACACCGCGCTGCGTTTTTCCAAACACGTGGAAACCTCATTTAATTTTAATTGTCACGAACCACTTTGGGGCAGCCCAAAGTAGCAAGTCTTGATTGTTATATATTACATGAGTGTCATCAGGAATTTGTTTAATTTTCACAATTTCAGCACAGCCAAGATGACACGGACATATTGCTGAATATAAACGAAATACAGGCTCATTTCGAGCCTGTATTGAAAAGGATTCTTTTTAGCACAATGCAATTGATGACGCTTAAACCCATGCGCTGTGTTTGTGCATGGGCGATGCCGATGAATTTCTATTGTGCTCGCAACATAAAGGGTTGCTTACATGCTTTCAGGCGCACTCACACCCAATAATTCAAGACCATTGCGTAAAACTTGCTGTACGTTTACAGACAGTAATAAGCGAGCTTGAGTCAGTTCTGCATCATCACCCAAGACTTTATTTTCGTTGTACCAACCATGGAACAACGCCGCCAACTCTTTCAAGTAGTTACCCACTTGGTGTGGTTCATAGCTGTTTGCTGCACGAACCACAATTTCAGGGTAAGCCGCAAGTTTAGCAAGAACTTCAGTTTCAGCTTCTAACTCAAGTTTAGCTGCAAATTGACGTGCAGCTTCAGCAGAGAATTGAACGTCTGTCGCAGCAGCTTTTTCGAGCATACGGCAGATACGTGCGTGTGCGTATTGGATGTAGTACACCGCATTGTCTTTACTTTGAGACACAGCAAGGTCTAAGTCGAAGTCAATGTGTTGTTCTGATTTACGCATGACGTAGTAGAAACGAGCAGCATCGTTGCCCACTTCTTTACGTAAGTCACGTAAAGTCACGAATTGACCTGAACGAGATGACATTTGAACCATCTCGCCGCCACGCCATAGGCTCACAAATTGAACCAAAAGTACGGTCAATTTTTTAGAATCATAGCCAAGCGCATCAATCGCTGCTTTCACACGTGCAATATAACCGTGGTGGTCTGAACCCCAAATATCAATGATATCGGTATAGCCGCGTTGTAGTTTATTTAAGTGATAAGCAATGTCGGATGCGAAGTATGTAGTTTGACCATTACGACGTTTCACAACACGGTCTTTTTCATCACCAAAATCAGTTGATTTGAACCAGATGTTGCCATCTTTTTCGTATAAGAAACCACGTTGATCGAGCATTTGTAATGCTTCATCAATTTTTTCAGTCAAGGTTGCTTCGCTGAACCATTGATTGAAAGTCACGCCAAATTCACCGAGGTCATCTTTAATGTCATCGAGAATGGCTTTCAGCGCAGCTTGATGGAACACACGGTAACCCGCAGCCAAATGGTTTTGTGAATTATGAATTAGGCCATCAATGTGTTTTTCTTTATCGCCTGAAACTACGACTTTATTGCCTTCGCTATCGAGTTCAGCGGCATATTGCACATCTTCTGGAACATCTTTGTAGATGTCCGCCACAGGGCGTACATAAGCATCGCCATCTTTGTCGATAATGCTTTGTGCGATTTCTTTAACGTAGTCGCCTTGGTATGCATTTTTAGGGAAGACCAGTTGTTGACCCGTCAATTCTAAATAACGCAAGTAAGTCGATGTTGCCAAGATATCCATTTGACGGCCAGCATCGTTGACATAGTATTCACGGTCAACTTTGGCACCTGTTGCCTCAAGGAGATTGGCAACGGTCATACCGTAAGCTGCGCCACGACCATGGCCAACGTGTAGGCTAGATGTTGGGTTGGCTGAAACGAATTCCACTTGAACACGTTTTTCAGCATTGGCCTGTGTGCGACCGAACTGATCTTTCTGAGCTTGAATTTGGTCTAAGACAGCAAAACGTTGGTCAGCATTTAAAAAGAAGTTAATAAAGCCAGGACCTGCAATTTCTGCTTTGCTGATATCTGCGACTTCTGGAAGATTTGCCAGAATTTTTTCGGCTAAATCACGCGGCTTCATACCTGCAGCTTTAGAGGCAATCATGGCAATGTTTGACGCAAAGTCACCGTGGCTTCGGTCTTTGGTTCGGGTCAAATTGCTAGTATTGTTCCAGTCAGTTGGGAGTACACCTTCAGCTTGAAGGGATTGCACTGCATGATCGAGCGCTGCTTGTATTGCCGTATTCATAATCAGTCGAAAAATAAATGTCGCAGAAAAACGGTAAATATAGCAAATTTCAGGCTCTTTAGGTGAACCCATTTGTTGCGAATAAAAAATATTCGATAAAAGTGAAGCATTGCTTATATCGAAGTAAAACGATATAAGTGGTTTAGCGATTCAGGATCACTGCTTGAGTATATGGACATGTCACAACCCACCCCTAAAATTTTTGGCAATGTGCCGAAGTTAGCTGCACGCTGGGCGCTGATTATCGTGCCGTTTATTTTGTCTTGTCTCATGAGCGGCATTATTTCGTTTATTAATATGCTCAGAAATTTAGGTTGGTTTGAGGGTTTTCTTACCCTATGGCTGCATAATTGGATGATTTCTTGGGCAATTGCTTTTCCCATTGTGCTGATTTTATTGCCGTTTGTTCGAAAATTTACAGGCCTGTTGGTCGATATGTCAGGGCCACAGCCACCTGCAAAATAAGCCTGCATGTAAGTCACAGCTGAGTCAAAAGGTGACTTACTGCATTTCGTTTTAAATATTTATAGGCTATCGCGACAACTTACTGCTTTAGAGAGTAATTCGGCTTTGTTGTTTTGGAAGGTATAGAGTTTTGAGGAATTAAACACTTTAATGACTTTGGCCTGAGCGACAGCGGTTTTAAAGCTTTGGAACTTTTGCTGATGGGCTGTCTCAAACGGATTTCCAAAGTTTTTATTGTCGAGCAGAATTTGAATTTGCCCCACATTTGTATCATGTGCTTTTAGGATCTCTTGGCCATCCGCGTTGCTTATACTGAAAGTTGGGCGCTGAGTGCTGATTTTGCAATTCAATTTGAGGCTCAAGGTGAAATTGTCTGCCGATTTATTTTTGAGGGTAGATGTGCCTTGTTGATCATTTTCAATATAGACCCACTGATTTTTCGGCATATTGGTCAGTAGGGTTTCTAACTGTTGTTGGGTACTTTTGCTGATATCGACTGTGCCTTTTTTATCGATTTCAGGGGCTTTTTCTTTACCGAGCATGCCCATCACTTTGTCGCTGACTGTGCTACTGGTTTTGGAAATGGTCTGGCAAGCGCTTAAGCTACTGATAATAATAATGAAAGGTAGGGTATAGATGGCAGGTAAATGCATAGATTTTATTGTTCTATTAAATTTTCAGATCGGCAAAGTTTAACGGTTCTACGCATAAAGCTCAAACCTACGACCTATCTCCTGTGAGAAGGACTGTAGCGGGCGGCTAAAGCAGCCATTCTACACAGGCACGAATAACCCCCAGTGCAAGGCCAATAAAACCACCGACCACGACACCATTGACTCGAATCATATGCAGGTCGCCACCGACTTCGTTTTCGATCTTATCGATCATTTCACGTGAGTCCCATTCGTGTATACGTTCACTGATAAACCGAATGACTTTTTCACTGTATTGGTCGGAGAGATTGATGGCAATATCACTCATTTTTTCATTCAGCAATTGGCGTACAGCAACGTTAGAGACAAGATTTTCGCCTACTTGTTGAATGGCGACACGTAGGTTTTGTGCAATGCCAGAGTCGGGTTTTTCTAAATCAGAACGAATCGCATCGCATAAAATCACCACTGCACCACTGATAAAATTCAACATTTGTGGACTATCGAGCATGGCATCTTTGGTGCTATTTAGGCGTTGGCTGGCAACACTCTGATTGTCCGCCAGTTGCTGCATAAGCTGCTGTGCCATGTCTTCGATTTTACGGCGCCACGGATGTTCATGGTCGGCAAGCATGGACTCGACACGACTGACCAGTGAATCAATGGTGCGCTGTTGTACATCAATACCAATCCAACTCGCACCTTTGGCGAGCTTCCAAACCCCGAGTTCTTTAAACAACTGACGTGATAAATCACGAGTTTGTTCAGGGTGCTGTAACATCCAATCATGGGCTAAATCTAGTCCACGTTGCAGGACATCTTGATGGAAATCATTTTCTAAAACTGCTCGCAGCATTTCACTGGCTAGATGGTTGACTTGCGTATTGCGCACCCATTGCACGCTGTTATTTTGGATAAAGCGTCCAATTTGTTCCTGACCGACAAATTCGAAAATTTTCGGGACCGTTTGCTGAATGACTTGGGTCACTTGCGCATTATTGTGCGGATTGGCCAACCATTTCCCGACGGCAAGAGAGAGATCTGTCTCCGCTAAACTTTTTTCAACCACTTGGGGTGAAAGAAAATTTTCCTGAACAAAGCGGCCCATAGACTCGGCAATGCGTGCTTTATTGCGTGGAATGATTTCAGTGTGATCACGTAAAAATTTGGGAATCGGAATCCGACCAAAAGGATTGCGAAATAAGACGGTTATCGCGTACCAGTCTGCCAAACCACCAACCACGCCAGCTTCTGCTGAAAGCATCAAAATATGAATAAGCCAAACATATTCGGGCAGCAATTTAGCTGCGATCATCAATGCAATCCACGCCAGCACCGCCACCACCAAAGCAATGGTGGCGAAGCGTTTACTGCGTTGCAGATTGGGCGAAACAGCGGGCTGTTCAGTTGGGTTCATCAATGATCGGGTCTCTATGGGTTGACTTATTTGGGGGTAGGCTCAGCAGCTACAGGCAAAGGGTTTCCTTGGCTGTCTAAACCATATTTAGCTCCGAGTGACTGCAAAATCAAGCGAGCATCAAAGGCATCCTGAGGGGCTTTGGCACGATCTTTATAGCAAGTAATACTGTAGGAAACTTGAGTTGGATCGAGTGTGACCACCTGTGGAACGTCATAAAACGGGCTTGGCCAAAAGCCGGGATGGCGACGGTAATAGCCATATGGATAAGGCATAGGGTCTGGGTAAATCACTGCTTGGCGCGGCGGTTTTTGACTCCGATTACTTGGGTCATCCATGACTTTAAAATATTGAAAGCCATTGTGTAGGGTGGTTTGAGCGGCTTTAACCAAGGTGATTTCTTCGGCAGTGCCATAGCTCATATTGGGGCTAGCTTGGAAGCTAATCCGATAGCTTTGAGCATTTAATGGCGTTGCAGCATAACGACCCAATTGTTCGAAGGTTAAAGGCTTCGATGGGGTGCTTGCACAGCCGGTGAAGCCCAGTGCTGCGGTCATGGCTGCTGCGATAATGAGTTTGTTCATGCGCATACTCCTGTTCAGTCGGTTCATGGCAAGGGGGAGATACTGGCCAAAAGCCGTCAATTAAAAGCTAGAATTGGGTTGGGTTAAAAATTCCAATTCCTCTGCTGTAGATGTTCTGCCCAATACCGCATTGCGATGCGGGTAACGTCCAAATCGATCGATAATCACTTTATGCTTTTTTTCAAATTCTAAGTTGATCGGATTGCCCAGTTGCTCAAATAATTTTAACGCGCTTTGATGGATTTTTGTCGATTCGCTATGCATAAAGGGCATATATAAAAATGAGCGCTGTTCAGGGCTTAATTGTAGATCTAAACCCTGCGCGATGGCTTCTTGTGCAAGCGCCAAAGCCAGTGCATCTTGGGCAAAAGCCAAGCCAGAATCACGGAATAAATTTCTAGAAAATTGATCTAAAACAATAATTTCAGCCAAACGACCTTTAGCAGTCGTACGCCATTGCCATAGTTCTGCTTGACTGGCTGCAAGATGGATGTCTTTAAACTTTTTTTCGATTAAAACATCAAAATTATTGCTTTTAGCGAACCAATTGGGCTGATTTTCTGGGTTAAACCAAAATTCGAGAATATCTTGATAATTCATAAGTTTTAAGCATTATTAGCATATATTTGTTTATAAAATCACAAATTTCAAATGTCATATAGAGTAAGTTTGTGATAAAAAATTGCCAAAATAAAATCACGGTTTGTCTCAAAACTATACAGTGGGTCATTTGCCCACTTCAAATCGCGTTATACTGATATAAACTGATGATTTTATTTTAGTAGTTTCTTCCATTTAAGCGAGATAGCAATGAGTCAACCCGAATCGACCTCTCAAGACATTTTACCGACTTGGGTAGATTCTTCGCTGATTAAAGGAATATTGCGCGGTATTGAGCGTGAAAGCTTGCGTATGCAAAGCAACGGTTTCTTGTCTCAGGCCGACCATCCCCAAGCTTTGGGTGCGGCTTTGACTCATCCGCATATTACGACAGACTATTCTGAAGCTTTAATGGAATTTATCACGCCGCCAAAAGAAACCATTACAGAGGCGTTGAACTATCTGCAAGATATACATGCTGTTGCACATACGCATTTGGAACATGGTGAAAAACTTTGGCCATTGTCGATGCCATGCATGTTGGATAAAGATGAAGACAGTATTCGTTTAGCGCAATATGGCAGCTCGAATATAGGACGTTTTAAAACCTTGTACCGTCGTGGTTTAGGGGTGCGCTATGGTCGCCGGATGCAGACCATTTCAGGGGTGCATTATAATTTATCCTTCCCAGATCATTTCTTTGAAGCACTACAACAACACGAAACTGACGATGCTCTCAAAGCATTGAGCTTACAAGATTATCGCAGTCATCGTTATTTCGGCCTGATCCGTAATTTTATTCGTTTAACGCCATTGGTGATGTTTTTGGTTGGGGCGAGCCCGTCGGTGTGTAAATGTTTTATGACTGGACGTGAACATCAGCTGTTACCACTCTTAAAAGGCACGTTATTTTTACCTTATGCAACGGCGCTGCGTATGGGAAATTTTGGCTATCAGAATTCAGCACAAAAACAGTTAGGGATTCACTACAACGACATTCAGGCATATTTGGAAGGTTTGCAAAAAGCGGTGCATACCCCGTATGCCGCATTTAGTCATTTAGGTTTAAATGATGAACAGGGTGAACCGATTCAAATTAATGACCACGTGTTGCAAATTGAAAATGAATACTACAGTTTGGTTCGTCCGAAACAAGTGCCACAGGATGGTGAAACACCATCTGAAGCCCTGCAAAATCGTGGTGTGGGTTATGTAGAATTACGCGCAGTAGACGTCAATCCTTATAGCCCAATTGGGATCAATGAAGACACGGCAGGCTTGCTCGAAGTGGTGGCTTTATACTGTTTATTGCAAGACAGCCCAGCATTGTTAGATGCCGAACAAAATGAAATTGAGAAAAATCAGGCTGAAGTAGTAAACCGTGGCCGTGCGCCAAACGCAGTGATTTTACAGCAAGGCCAAGCGATTCCAATTGAAACATGGTGTCGTACACATGTTGCAGCGATGCAACCGTTGGCTGAATTGCTGGATGATTCTTACAATACAGATATTTACACTCAGGCAATGGCTGTGATGCAATCACGCATCGATGAAGTCGATGAAACATTGTCGGCACGTATGATTAGCGATACTTTAGAACAAGGTGGAACTTGGGGCTTTGGTAGCTTTATGGCCTTACAACATGCTGAAGTGTATGAGCAGCATGTTTTGAGCCCTGAAACTGCAGCATATTTTGCACAAGCTGCTGAGCAGTCTTTAGAAAAACAGGCTCAACTTGAGCAAGACTGCACCTTGAGTTTTGAAGAATATTTGAAAAACTTTAGATAAAAAATTTTAAGAGGATTTACCATGAAATGGAGTTTCCGCTTCGTGAGTGGTTTGTTGTTTTTAGCCAGCGTGATCGGTATGTCTTTTGCGCTGTTTTTAGAACATGTACAAGGCTTAGAACCTTGTCCATTATGCGTATTCCAACGTATTGGTTTGATTGGACTCGGCATCATTTCATTGATTGCGTTGATTCACAATCCAGCATCGAATTGGGGTAAACGCATTTACGCATTGTTGGGGACACTGTCGATTTTATGGTCTGCTGGGGTGGCTGCGCGTCATATTTGGCTGCAAAATTTACCGCCAGACAAAGTACCGAGCTGTGGCCCGGGACTAGATTATTGGGTAGAAACGCTGCCCTTAAAATCAGTCTTTGAACAAGTACTGACCGGCTCTGGTGAGTGTGCCAAAGTAGATTGGACGTTCTTGGGACAATCATTACCGGTTTGGTCATTGGTGTTTTTTACGGTCTTAACTTTGCTCAGTCTTTGGCAGTTATTACGTAAATACCCAAGCAAACCAGTGCCACGTTTACGTGATAAATTTTAATTCAATGATATATAAAAAAGCCCTCAGTTGAGGGCTTTTTTACGCATACACATGGTGGAAATTTTACCTTAGGTGAGGGCAATGCCTTCCATACTTTCCAAGTCCATCATAAATTCATAGATATGATCACAAGCTTTATCGTCATTATTTGGATAGAACCAATGCACGATTTGCTCGGCCACTTGAGGGTGATGCTGAATTTCAAAATGGTTCAGGCCATAAAAAATCGCTTTATGTGAATCTGGCACTTTAAGCTGATAACGTGCATTTGGGTGTTCCCCTAAGGCACTTTTCACGCTGACCAAGTAATCTCCAATCACATGTCGCGTTTTATTGCGACGATGTTCATATTCAATGGTCCCTGCCACGAGGTAGGTATTGATGTGTGATGGAATCGGGGCAGGTTTACGGTTGTCGTCCATGAGTCCAATGCGGACATCATTATGTTCCCAATCGTCATCACGCACGCTGCCATAGCGCAAATCTAAAATGCCGTTACTGCGAATATTCACCACGTGACCTACGATTTTGACCAAGGGGAAACGCCCCAATTGATCTTGCAAATGAAATCCGACACGTTCAAGTACCGCACCATGATGTGGTGAGCCCAAGCAGACTAGATTTTCAACTTGATGAATCCATTGATACATATTTTGTTTGCCATAAAAAATGGCACTACGGGACACTAAGCCCCCCATACTATGACCAATTAAGTCGATACTGGTAATACCTGGGTTGCGACGAACCAAATCTTCTAATGTATTGGCAAGGCTGCGGCCATTGGTCGAAATACGACGACCCGTGTTGTAATTTAAATACAGCATGGTGTTGTGGTCACGTTGTGACAGTAATTTTTCACCAATGCCGCCATATTTGGCTGTCGACCATGACAGATGATTCATGCAGAGCCCATGAATCAACAGGGTAATACGACCGGTTAATTCGCCTTTTTGTACCGCACCATAATGGTCGTAAACCACCATTGGTAAGGCCATCGGGTTGTGATATTTCAGTAAATAGTCGCCCAAGACCCCATTCAGCGCGCCCACTAAAAAATGTAAAGACGGCGTAAGCGGTTTGTCGTGTAAGCGTGGGAATTTTTCAATAATGCTACGCAGCGATGGTGCGAGTAAATAATTGCCATAATTGAAAAAGGTGTTGTAAGAAAATTCGTAAATCCGTGCAATGGTCGGCTGCTTATGAAAGGCTTTCGAGCCTTGTTCGCTCATTCCAAAAATACTGATTAAAATTTCACGTTGAATGTTTTTGATCAAGTCATGCACGACATCACTAAAACGCATTGTCACGAGTTGTGCCAAACCTTCCAGCACATCTGCTTGACTGGGTGGCGTGCGGTCCCATTTACAATAGGTTTCATGCAATGGTGTTAAGCTAGGCATAATGTTCCTATCCTTACATTCAATGCTATCCCTCGATTGTATTTATTACTGGAATAGCCTGAAGTTTCATTGTTTATTTTATAAAATTCTCACGAACAGCTTTTACAATACCGATAACAGACCTGTCGGTGAATGCCTTTTGTCTGACAATTTTACTAAAAATTCAAATTTAGAAAATGTGACGCAGTTAGCACTTATATGCCACTTTTAAAGCAATTTAAAGATCAATTTGGAATCAAAATGATGAATATTGTGTATTTGCATGGTTTTCAAAGTAACTCAAATTCAGTGAAAGGGCAGATATTGCGGCACTATTGTGCAGACTTAAATGGTGTGCAAGTGCATTTGCCAGATTTGAATATGCCACCGCTACAGGTAATGCAGCAGATGTCAGAGCTGATTGAAGGTTTGGATGATGTGGTTTTAGTGGGGAGTAGTTTAGGTGGTTTTTATGCGACGCAGTTGATGGCACGCCATCACATTCCTGCGGTGCTCATCAATCCTGCGGTCTATCCATGGCAATTATTTCGTGATTTATTTGGCGAGACGGCATTGCCTTATCAGGTGACTGAAACGTGGTGCTTGGATGATGCACAGCTCAATCAAATGCAGGCTTTGGCTATATCTAAGGTTGAAAATGCAGATCAACTGTTGGTCTTGCTCCAACAAGGTGATGAAACCTTGGATTATCGTGATGCTGCTGGTTTTTATAGTGCGGTTCAAGCCGGCACGGCTATGCTGATCACTGAGGTGGGTGGAACACATGGCATGGATGATTTTGCAGAAAAAATACCGATGCTCTTGCAGTTTTTATCTGATGCTGTCAAAAATATGCCTAAATAAAATGATCCAATACAAATGCTGAAAAGTTAGATCCAACATACAAAAAATGGGCAGTTACGACATCATTTGACGTTTAAATTGTTTAAGAAAATGGCGGCTGATCGCAAGAGATATGCATTTTAATAAAAAAGCATATACTGTAGCGCTCGAAGAAATGTTTTAACCAAAAAGCAGGGAATTTTGCAACGTGACGCAATATACGGCTCAATCACTTGAAGTTTTATCTGGCCTAGATCCGGTACGTCGTCGTCCGGGGATGTATACAGACACTACACGACCAAACCATTTGGCGCAGGAAGTGATAGATAACTCCGTCGATGAAGCGCTTGCAGGTCATGCCAACAAAATTACTGTGACGGTTTATAAAGATGGTTCTTTGTCGGTAGAAGACAATGGACGCGGTATGCCTGTTGATATTCATCCTGAGTATGGTCAAAGCGGGATTGAAATTATTCTGACCAAATTACATGCCGGTGGTAAGTTCAGTACCGATAACTACCAATTCTCAGGTGGTTTACACGGTGTGGGTATTTCGGTGGTGAACGCACTGTCAGATCGTGTTGAAGTGGAAGTTCAGCGTCAAGGCAATCTATATAAAATGGCCTTTGAACATGGCGTTCCTGTGGCACCGCTTGAGGTGTTGGAAGGTAAATGCGCTAAACGTGCAACGGGTACTACCGTGCATTTTTGGCCTGAAGCCAAATATTTTGATTCGCCTAAATTTGCGCTGAAAGCCTTAAAACACAATTTAAAAGCCAAGGCTGTTTTGGCGGCAGGCTTGCAGATTATTTATATCGATCAAATCAACAACGAAAAGATCGAATGGCAATTTGAAAATGGTCTGGTCGACTATTTGATGGATGAGCTACAAGACCGTGACATTGTGCCTGTTCCTGCATTTGTGGCGACTGGTGAAGCTGAACGTGCTAGTGCTGAATTTGCCATTTGCTGGAACGTTGAAGGCGGCGAACAGATTCAAGAAAGTTATGTCAATTTGATTCCAACTGCGCAAGGCGGTACACATGTCAACGGTTTACGTTCGGGTGTGACAGATGCGATTCGTGAGTTCTGTGAATTACGTAACTTGTTGCCGCGTAATATGAAGCTGTCTGCCGAAGATGTGTGGGATGGTGTCAACTTTATTCTGTCTTTAAAATTCCAAGAGCCACAATTCTCAGGTCAAACTAAAGAACGACTTTCAAGCCGTGAAGCCTCTAGTGTGGTGTTAAATATTGCCAAAGATGCCTTTGCACTGTGGCTGAATCAAAACTCCGATATTGCTATGCAACTGGCAGAAATGGTGATTGCCAAGGCCGGTCGCCGTTTAAAAGCTGCGAAGAAAGTTGAACGTAAAAAGATCGTTTCAGGTCCAGCCTTACCAGGTAAACTGGCTGACTGTGTGGGGCATACCTTAGAAGAATCTGAACTGTTTATTGTGGAAGGGGATTCAGCGGGCGGTTCTGCCAAGCAAGCACGTGATAAGAACTTCCAAGCGATCATGCCGATCCGCGGTAAGATTTTAAATACTTGGGAAGTGTCTTCAGACGAAGTTTTGGCATCGCAAGAAGTACATGATATTGCGATTGCGATTGGTGTAGATCCGGGCAGTGACGACTTGTCAGAACTACGTTATGGCAAGATTTGTATCTTGGCCGATGCCGACTCGGATGGTTTGCACATTGCGACTTTACTCTGCGCACTGTTCGTCAAACATTTCCATACTTTGGTTGAGGAAGGACATCTGTTTGTGGCGATGCCACCGCTGTTCCGTATAGATGACAATAAAGATGTGCACTATGCCTTGGATGAAGATGAACTAGAAAGCATCTTAAAGAAATGTAAAACCAAAAATCCTCAAATCACACGATTTAAAGGATTGGGCGAGATGAACGCGAGTCAGCTGCGTGAAACGACTATGGATCCCGATACACGTCGTTTAGTGCAACTGGACTTGGATGACGTACAGTTTACTTCAGGTTTACTCGACAAATTATTGGCGAAGAAACGCTCTTCAGACCGTAAGCATTGGCTAGAGCAGAAGGGTAATTTAGCCGATTTGGCAGTTTAAAATGGCAATAAGAAAAAACCACGTAAGTGGTTTTTTTTTGCTTCAAATGTAGGAAAAGCTGCATGATTTGTGTGCTAAAACACCGTGTTTTTTGAAAAACGTCGCAAAATTGTTCAATTATAGGTCAAATGTTGGATACAAGTTTGTATGCATCTTTGCGGTGATTTTACGATTTTTGAATCGACCCATAAAAAATTAAAAGCAAATTTTATGATTGTAACTATGTGAAAAATAACATTTAAAAATAAATAAAAGCACTCAATCAAAATAAAAAATAAGGCTTGGCACAGTTATTGAATTGCTCTGTTGTGATGAAAGACAACAAATGCATTTTAAAAATGTGAATTACAAGCTTAGGTTGGGAGTGTGAATAATGTTTCAACGCAATGTATTTGCTAAAAGTATTTTAGCGGCAACGATGACTGGGGCGATTGCTTTAACGGGCTGTTCAAAACCTGCAGAAGAAAAAACAGAAAGCGCTACATCAGAACCAAAAGCCGCTGCAGCAAGTGGCGATACTATTAAAGTCGGGATCTTACATTCGCTGTCAGGCACGATGGCGATCTCAGAAACTTCTCTAAAAGATACGGCCTTGATGGCGATTAATGAAATTAATGCCAATGGCGGGGTATTGGGCAAAAAACTAGAACCTGTGGTGGTGGATCCTGCATCGGACTGGCCACTATTTGCGGAAAAAACCCGTCAGTTGATTACCCAAGACAAAGTAGCCGTGATTTTTGGTTGCTGGACGTCGGTATCTCGTAAGTCGGTTTTACCCGTGGTTGAAGAATTAAATGGCTTATTGTTCTACCCTGTTCAGTATGAAGGTCAGGAACAGTCTAAAAATATTTTCTACACAGGTGCAGCACCGAATCAGCAAGCGATTCCTGCTGTTGAATATCTGATGAGTGAAGAGGGTGGTAAGGCAGAACGCTTTGTACTATTGGGCACAGACTATGTTTACCCACGTACCACCAACAAAATCTTACGTGCATTTTTGAAGTCGAAAGGCATTGCCGATGCAGACATCATGGAAGAATATACCCCATTTGGTCATAGCAACTATCAAACCATTGTGGGCAATGTGAAGAAGTTTGCGGCAGGGAAAAAGACTGCTGTGATCTCGACCATTAACGGCGATTCAAATGTGCCGTTCTATCGTGAATTGGGCAACCAAGGCATCAAAGCTGCGGATATTCCAGTGATGGCGTTCTCTGTGGGTGAAGAGGAATTACGCGGTATCGATACCAAGCCGCTGGTAGGACACTTGGCGTCGTGGAACTACTTCATGTCGGTGAAAAATCCAGTGAATACTGAATTCACCAATAAAATGAAGCAGTATGCCGTGGAATACAAACTGCCAAATGCCGATAAATTTGTGACCAATGACCCGATGGAGGCTACCTATGTCGGCATCAATATGTGGAAACAAGCGGTAGAAAAAGCAGGAAGCACAGATGTCGATAAAGTGCGTGAAGCTATGGCCGGCCAAGAATTTAAAGCGCCATCGGGCTATACCTTGCAAATGGATGCGTCGAACCATCATTTGCATAAACCAGTCATGATTGGTCAGATCCGTGCCGATGGTCAGTTTGATGTGGTGCACAAAACCGCAAAAACCATTGCTGCAGAGCCATGGAGCCCGTACATCCCGAAATAATTCAATCCAAATGCCTGCTGCCATTGTGTAGTGGGCATGTTTTGATGTGATCCCTAGATGGGGTTGTTCTATTACTCAATAGGGATGCTTATAAGATGAAAAAATTACGCAATTTCCCGATCCTTTTTCTATTCCTGAGCCAATTATTCTGTCTGCAAATCGTGCATGCAGAAACTGCAGCGAATGTCGTGCCTACGGTGCAATCTGTGCAGCAAGGTGACGCCATTCAGCAATTTGTTCGCGGTAGTTTTACCGAGCGCCGCAGTTTACTGAATCAATGGCCGGGCGATATTGAATCCTTAGATCAGTTGGCCGCATTGGTCGAAAAAGACCAGTTATATAGTGGTCAAAGCGGTCAAACCTATATTTTAGAAACTGACGAAAAATTATTGAGCTATCCTGATTTGCAAACCGTGACGGATTGGCCTGCCGATTTATCTCAAGTCACCTTGGTGAATACCCTTCGTAAAGCCTTAACGTTTGCGCAAGCGAAAGAAAAGCTGCAATCGGATGATTTAAACCAACGTTTGGATGCAATTGATATTTTAGAAAATAACTTGGCTGAGTTGGATGTTAAAAATATTAATCAATTGTATTTAAATGAAAAAAATAACAAAGTTAAAGCCCGTTTAGCGCAGCTCAAAGCACGCTTGGATTATCAAAACCCTGATGTTTTACAAAAAATACAGGCGGCCAAAGTGCTGCAAGATTCTAACCGTCCCGATGTGTTGGCGATGGTGGAACAGGAATTACAACAAGCCAACCTGCATCCTGAGTTAAAAGCCGCACTGACAGAAGCCAAGAGCAATATTAAAACTCGTATTCAGGCCAGTGAATGGACTGGACATGTCTTTTCAGGTCTCAGCACGGCCAGTATTTTACTACTGGCGGCGTTGGGCTTAGCCATTACGTATGGTCTGCTAGGCGTGATTAACATGGCGCATGGTGAACTGATCATGATCGGGGCCTATACCACTTATGTGGTGCAAAGCCTGTTTAAGAGTTATCTCAGTAGCTATGTCGATTGGTACTTGATTGCCGCGATTCCTGCTGCATTTATTGTAAGTGCTTTGATCGGCATGTTGATTGAACGTACTGTTATTCGTCCCTTGTATGGCCGTCAATTGGAAACACTATTAGCCACCTTTGGTGTGAGCTTAATTTTAATGCAAGTGGTGCGCATGGTTTTTGGTGCGCAGAACGTTGAGGTGTCGAATATTTCATGGCTGTCAGGGGGCATTGCTGTGACACCGAGTCTGATGCTGCCTTATAACCGTATTGCCATTATTGGCTTTACCGTTGCGGTACTCCTATTACTGGTTTACTTGCTGAATAAAACCCGCTTTGGTTTATTTGTTCGTGCCGTGACGCAAAACCGTCAAATGGCACAGGCCGTAGGTATCCGTTCTAGCCGCATTGACATGATGGCTTTTGGTTTAGGTTCGGGGCTTGCAGGTCTGGCAGGCTGTGCCTTAGCACAAGTCGGCAATGTCGGTCCTGACCTAGGACAAAACTATATTATCGATGCGTTCTTGGTGGTTGTGGTTGGCGGTGTTGGCCAAGTATGGGGCGCAGTATTGGCGGCTTTAGGTCTAGGTGTCAGTGGCACAGTGCTGGAAATCGGCATGGGTGCAGTCTTAGCGAAAATTATTCTACTGGTTCTTGTGATTTTGTTTATTCAAAAACGTCCACAAGGTTTGTTTGCCATCAAAGGCCGTTTTGTGGAGTAAGCGCATGAAAATCACTTCGTTATTATCGGATAAACCCTATAGCGGTATGGCGATTGCCGTGTGCTTTGCCATTTTACTGATTTTACCTTGGTTACATGTATTACCCGCCGATTCAGCACTGCATTTATCAGCGTATTGGGTCACGCTCATTGGCAAGATTATGTGTCTCGCCTTGGTGGCATTGGCCTTAGATTTGGTTTGGGGCTATGCCGGCATTTTAAGCTTAGGGCATGGTCTGTACTTTGCCTTGGGCGGCTATGCCTTCGGTATGTATCTCATGCGTGAAGCGGCAGGCGATGGCTTACCCGACTTTATGCGCTTTTTGAGTTGGACCGAGCTACCGTGGTACTGGATGGGTACTGAACATATCGTGTGGGCATTGGCTTTGGTGGTTTTGGTCCCAGGACTGATTGCCTTCATTTTTGGCTTCTTTGCCTTCCGCTCAAAAATTAAAGGCGTGTATTTTTCAATTATTACCCAAGCCATGACCTTTGCTGCGGCGCTACTGTTTTTCCGCAATGAAACAGGCTTTGGCGGTAACAACGGCTTTACCGGTTTTAAAACCATCTTAGGTATGGATATTACCTCTGCACCAATGCGTGCAACCTTGTGTTTCCTCACGGCACTGACTTTGCTTATCTGTTTTGTCGGTTTACGTCACCTGATGAATAAACCCTATGGTCGCGTACTTGGTGCAATTCGTGACAGTGAAAACCGTTTGCAATATTTAGGTTACCGCACCTTATGGTACAAGCTCTCTGCATGGGTGTTGTCTGCCGTGATCGCAGGGATTGCAGGCGCTCTGTATGTACCCCAAGTCGGTATTATTAACCCGAGTGAGATGAACCCTGTCAATTCGATTGAAATGGCGGTGTGGGTGGCTGCAGGTGGTCGCGGTACGCTGATTGGCCCGATACTGGGTGCAGGTTTGATCAACGGGATGAAGACCTATTTCACGGTGGCTTATCCAGAGGTATGGCTATTGATTTTAGGTGCGCTGTTTATTGTGGTAACGATATTCCTGCCAAATGGCGTGATTGGGCTATTAGAGCGGTTTAAAAAGGAGCGCAGCGAATGAATGATCAATGGGTTCAACCGCATGGCGGTCATGCCGCAGAAGGTTATGGACGACCGAAAGAGCAGGGTGCGGACTTCAGTCACGGGATTGCCCTGTATTTAGAAAAAGTCAGCGTTTGGTTTGATTCTTTCCGCGCATTAAATGATTTGTCGTTATATATCAAAGAAGGTGAGCTGCGCTGCATCATTGGTCCCAATGGTGCAGGCAAAACCACGCTGATGGATGTGATTACGGGTAAAACTCGCCCAACAGAAGGTTCGGCTTTTTTTGGGCAAACCTATGATTTGGCAAAAATGAGCACGGAGCAAATAGCAGAAGCCGGAATCGGTCGTAAGTTTCAAAAGCCAACCGTATTTGAAAATTTTACCGTGATGGAAAATCTGTTATTGGCTGCACCTAAAGATAAACGGGTGAAAAAGAGTTTTTTCAGCAAACTCGATCCAGATGCGCAAAACGCCTTGGACGAATCTTTAGCACAAATCCGCTTAGAAGAATTGATCCATAAACCGGCAGGGCTGTTGTCACATGGTCAAAAGCAGTGGTTAGAAATAGGCATGCTACTAATGCAGCGTCCAAAATTGATTTTGCTGGATGAACCTGTAGCAGGAATGACCGATGCTGAAACAGAGCGTACCGCAGAGCTATGTTTAGAGTTGAAAAAGAACCATACCCTTATCGTGGTTGAACATGACATGAGCTTTATTGACACCATCAGTGAAAAAGTCACCGTGTTGGCGCAAGGTGCGATTTTGGCAGAGGGTACATTGGCCGAAGTCCAAGCCAATGAAGATGTCATTGAAAAATATCTCGGACGTTAAGGAGCAGACCATGTTAGAAGTCAAAGACGTCAATCAGTTTTATGGTGGCAGTCATATTTTAAGAGATGTGACATTTGCCGCTCCCGTGGGGGCATGTTCAGTGGTGCTCGGGCGAAATGGTGTGGGTAAAACCACCCTCTTAAAATGTTTAATGGGCATTTTACCGATCAAGTCTGGGCAGATCTTACTGGATGGCAAAGACATTTCTAAACTGAGTCCAGAGCAACGTGTACGTGAAGGCTTGGCTTATGTACCGCAAGGACGGGACATTTTTTCAACCTTGACCGTTGAAGAAAATATTTTGATTGGGATGGCAAAATTTAAAGGCGCTAAAACCCGAAAAGTGCCAGAACATCTCTATGAGATTTTCCCCGTATTGGATGAAATGAAACATCGACGAGGTGGAGATTTATCTGGTGGTCAGCAGCAACAATTGGCGATTGCCCGTGCGCTCGCTTCCGAACCACGGGTATTGATTTTAGATGAACCGACCGAAGGCATTCAGCCGTCGATTATTAAAGACATTGGCCGTGTAATTCGTCAGTTAGCCGATGGCGGAGAAATGGCGATTGTTTTGGTTGAACAGTTTTATGATTTTGCAGAAGAACTGGCAGATGAATATACCGTGATGGCGCGGGGGCAAGTGATTGCACAAGGTGTCGGTAGTGAAATGCCTGAAAAAGGCATTCGGGAATTGGTGGCGATTTAGGTTGTTTAATACCCTCTTTTGCTCCATATTTTGGGGCAAGAGAGGGGGTAGGTATTTTACTCACGGCTGTAATGCTTAAAGGGAGGAAATTTTTATGTGGATTAAAGTTCAATGTTTTCAGGCCAAAGAAAATAGCCACCATATTGATTGGGCTTGAATTCTCCTCCAATGAATTTACCTGAATCTGTAAGCGTATGCTTACCTTCTGCTTTTTCTTCAAGTAACCCTTTACTCACCAATAGTTCTAATAATTCAGGGGTTTTTAATTTGTGCTTTGCGGCGAGTTTTGAACTGGTTAATTTAGATTGTAAAAGTGATTCTTCTTCATTTTTTTCAATAGTAGGTTTTTCTGCTTTCACCTCATCTAAAGTAATGCGTACTTCATCACTGATGCGAATAATACGTTGGGCTTCTTCATAGGCATCTTTAAAGACTTCATCATCTTCGTATTTACGAACTAAAATCCCCATTTCATTGTTATTTACTTGGCTAAATTCATAAAGATTTAAACTTGAAATAATGCATTCACCTTCATTTAAATAGCACTTTGCATGCAAATTTTTACAAAAGCTCACGCGGACATAATCCAGTTTTTGCATCCATTTTATTTCATCTGGATGTAAGTCACTCTTACCGTAGACAATACGAATATCAATTTTCATACGGTCTTTATCTTCAAGAAGCTCCTTAATACGGTCATTTAAACGTAAATAGGGGCTGATTAAAATCAAACGCTCTTTGGCATTTTTGATTAACTCTTCAAGAAAGAAGTTAGTGCCACTGGTATTTAAGAATTTTGCCATTTATCCCCCTGATTAATTTTGATAATTTTAAATTTTAGCGCATAAAATTCATACTTTGAAATAATTCGCTTTTAAACTTTAGACATGCATTTGTTTTTTGATAGCAGGTGGTCTAATTGAATTGGCGGTAAGCATAGTAATAGTGAGTTACTTATGATTTCAGTCGGAATAGATTGGGCTATACATGAATTGAATAAGTCAGCTGATATACAAAAAATTGTATAATTATTGCTCATTAAAAGTTAATCTTAACTAAATACATAACAAGAAGATAAGAATATGGACGCGATATTATATTTGATCCCACCGAATGATTTGGAAACTCTGATTTTAGAAGCAGAAACCCCTCAAGATGTCTTGGATTCACCTTTTGTACAACACTCCTTTTTTTTAGGGGAAGCGTGGCAAGAGTTGAATCCATTATTAAGCGTGAACAGTGATTCAGTTGCGGCACTGAGTTATGCCATTCAGGCAGAACATCCTTTGTCAGAGCGACGACCGGGACTGAGCCTTGCAGTGCATTACAATACTGTAGTTCGAGTTGCAGAAATCCATCAGGCATTACAACAGTTAAGCGTGGATGAAATCAAAAAACGTTATTTGGTCACGATTGCAGAAACCGCACCTGAGCAAGAGCTTAAATTGGCCGAATTAAAACTACTTTTTTTACAGTTACAAGACCTTTATCGTGATGCGGTGCGTCATAATTTATCGGTGCTGAGTGTGATACAAGATGGTATTCGTTTGGATAAATTACCATAAACACAGCTCAATACGGGCTATAACTGAAGTTGCATCAGGACCAGATCACGCCATTCACCAAACTTTTGTCCCACTTCAGGCATATAACCTGTTTGCTTAAAGCCTAATTTTTTGTGCAGGGCAATCGAGGCGCTATTGCCGTAATCTATGCCAGCGATCATGACATGCATATTTTGGCTTTTAGCATGCTGAATTAGGTGCTCTAATAATTGCTGACCGAGACCCAGTCGAGCATAGTTTGGGTCAATATAGACAGAATGCTCAACAGTATGTCGATAGCCAGCAAAATGGCGGAAAGAACCATAGTCAGCATAACCGGCGATTTGCTGTTGATCCTGATCTTCAATCACCACAAAAGGAAAATTTTGCTTTTGGAAATCCAGCAATTTCTGTTGAAAAGAGTCAAGAGTGTAAGCTTGATCATTCCATGTCGCAAAGCCGTTGAGAACTTCATGATTATAGATTGCGAGAATGGCCGCTAAGTCTTGTGGAATTGCAGGTCGAATGAGAAAAGACATGCGCAAATTTCTGATAAAAATAAAGTCAATTTAAAAACTTAGGCATAAAAAAAGCAAGGTGATGAACCTTGCTTTTTCTTCATCGCGTTCTGAGTTGAACTTAGAAATGGTATTTCACCAACGCGCTGACATCGTTTTGGTCCTGACCTTTCAGGCCATATTTGTTGTTCCAAACCGAGTGTTCAACACCTACGTAGAGCTTAGTCTTAGGAGAGATATGCTTACCTATATTCCATTTATATTGGCTTGTCCAGTTTAATTCACTAGCTTGCGCCCCTTTTTCAGCTGTTGACCAGTCAAGGAAAGCATCTACTAGAAAATCTTCAGAGCCAATTTTAAATGGCACAGCATAAGTGATCGTCATTTGATAATCATCTTTAGTACCGGCTGATTTAGAATCATTATCGGCTTTATAGAAGTTGATGTTTGCATACTGTGTATATGGAATGTCTAAAGCAAAGCCAATACCATACAAGAAGTTATTAAACTCAGAATTTTTGTCGTAGCCGGCATTATGTTCCCAAGTCGTTGCAATCAGAACGTCTTTGATCGGCCCCATAGAAAGGTCTTTACCAGAAACTTCGCCTAAGCTAAGGCGCGGTGCAAGCTCAAGGTAAGTCGATGCTTCATCATCTTTGTCCCAAGCTTGGTCAACGAAGAAGAATACATCTGAATATTTCAGTTTAGCGGCATATTCAGCTGTGATCGTTTTCTGTTCATTGTTGTCACCATCAAAAGGCACAACATAATTTTCACCATATAGGCCAGTTAAGCTGAAATCTTGCCATACGATAGGTGAAGCTTGAGTGAAAGCAGCAGCAGATGCTAATGCACATGATGCAACGATTTGTGTAAGTTTCATTAAAAAATATCTCCCCCGAGAAGCACTGAAAGCATACAGATTATTAAGCAAAAATAAAGCCAAATTTTACTCAACGGCAAAATTGTTTTGTAATTTGAAGGGGAAATACGCTGTGAATGATCGATGACGGTAAAAGCGAGATTTTGAGTTTGAATGGAATTGTGCAAATAGAAGGTGGGCGTCGAGGAAATGCACAAAAATATGACCCAAATCAATTAAAACAATGCAAATCTACAATAAAGTCTTACTTTTTTTATGGATATTAAAAAAATATCAAAATAGCACTTGCAAAATTCTAACTTAAGACCGATATTCGAAGTATAAGGACACGGATCTGCAGACTCTAAAGTGTTCATCATTCAATGTGGAGGACGACGTTCCATACAAAGTTGAAGATGGTCATTGCTGTAACATTTACAGCAAATGTAACGTGCCAAGATAATAAGTTTTGCACAAATTTTTATAGCTAATACAGATAGATATGAGGATGATATTATGAACATTGAAATCCGTACAGATAAAAACATTATAAACAGTGATCGACTAATTACATACGTTCGTGCAGAACTTAATGAAGAATTTCAGCGCCATAGTGAACGCATTACCCACTTTTCGGTGCATTTAAGTGATGAAAATGGGGACAAGGGCGGTAGCGACGACATTAAATGTATGATTGAAGCGCGTCCTGCTGGTTTGAAGCCTGTCGTGGTCAACCATCGTGGTCATAATGTAGATACAGCTATTCACGGTGCAATTGATCGACTTAAACGTAGTCTTGAACATGTGTTCGAAAAGAAAGAGAACCCACGCAGTACACAACCTGCTTTTGCTGAAGCGGATGACAGCGTAGACGACGAATAAGTCTCAAAATTTAAAAAAAGCCCTGCGGGGCTTTTTTTGTGTGTTTTGTATTTTGTTTTACATGAAATTCAAACAAACGCAGCTTTATTCGGCATAATAGATCAAAATAAATTGAAGTGAGCTTTCCAGATGTTAACAGCGCAACAACAGCTTTTTGTGCAAGCGTTAGAAGAACAAGATCTTGCACAGGTGCAACGCCTGTTGGCAGATGGTCTTAATCCAAATTTTATCGACTTTGAGAAAGGACCTGCGGTTTCTGTATGGTCTGATGGTTTGTTTAAATGGTGGGAAATGGTTTGCGAAGCGTATGAAGCAGGCCAACCTTTAACAGCAGAACAGAAAACACAACATTTAGATGTACATATGCAAATCTTGGAAGCGCTGATTCAAGCCAAAGCCAATGTGCATTTATGGGATGCTGAAGAAATTTATGGTCCATTATGGGATGCTGCGAGTGCAGCATGTGTCCCTGCGGTACAGCGTTTATTGGATGAAAAAGTGAATCCAAATATGATTGATAGCGATGGTTTAACCATTTTATCGTCGATTAGTGAATTATTTTTTGACTGTGATTTTGATGCGGTAAATTGGTCAGAAGCATTGGAAGAAGAAAAACAAACCTTGGAGCTTTTGCGTAGCCATGGCGCAAAAATGACCAAAGAATTAGCATAATTGTGAGTAAAAACATGACTGTATTTAAAGTTTTAAGCATTGCAACATTATCCAGTTTGAGCCTGTCTGCATTTGCGGCGGATTTTTCATTTGACCGTCCAGGCGCGGGTATGGGCACAGGCATTACCCCTGTAGGTCGTTTGGCATGGGAACAAAGTTTGCCAGCAGCGAGCTATAGTGAAAGTCGTGATGACAATGGTGAAAAAGTAAAAAACACCACTTTAAATGCAGACATGTTATTCCGTACTGGTTTGGCAAAAGATTTGGAATTGCAATTGGGTTGGCAAGGTCCTGCATGGTCTAAAACCAAAGTTGCGGGTCGCTCAGTTGAAGAAGATGGTTTGGGTGATGTCAGCATTGGCCTGAAAAAAGCCATTGATTTGAATGATGAGAAATTATCGATGGCCATTCTTGCAGAAGCCATTATTGCAACAGGCAATCAAGGCTTTAGTGCTGAAGATGGCATTTATAGTCTGACTTCAGCCGTGGCTTATGATTATAGCGATACAATTGGGACTTCAATGACCATGCGTTATGAAGTTCAAGATGGTGATTGGGCTGTGAGTGCTATTCCGGGAATGGAATATCACATTGCGGGTAATTTATCGGGTTTTTCTGAGCTGGTTTATCGCAAAGCAGAGAGTACCGATCAGGAAGTGTCTTTGGCTTCAGGTCTGACGTATGCCGTTTCGGATCGTATGCAGTTGGATGCGAGCGTCGGTCTAGAACTCACGGGCGGTCATAAAAATTATCAGTCAGGTTTAGGCGTATCTTACCTGTTCTAAAAGAACCCTAAATTTTAAAATGTATAAATACAGACTGAGGATGAATTCAGCTGAATGAAACAATGGACTTATGTTGCGGCAGCGGCTGTGCTGTCGTTCAGTATGGGCGTCTCTGCTCAGGATGCATTACTTTCAGCTGAAGATGCTTTTCCTTTCTCGGTCGTCTCCGATCGTGCAGATCAGGCGGAGCTGAGTTGGGATATTCCAGCGCATTATTATCTGTATCAGCACAAAATAGAGGTGAAGCAGGGCAATCAAGTTTTAGCTTTGGATTTGCCTGCTGCTGAGGATTTGAAAGATGATAACTATGGTCATACGCAGGTGTATTACCAACAGTTGAGTTTTAAAATTCCGACTCAAAAACTGCAGACCTATCAAGTCAGTTGGCAAGGCTGTGCCAAGGATCGGGTGTGTTATCCACCACAGAGCATCAGCTTTGAAACGGATGCTTCTGGCTTGGTCACACAGCAAAATCTTGCCAGTCCAAATAAACGCTTACTCGATTTTGCAGCAGAAAATACTGCCGAACAGCCTACGGCGAATCGTTTAGATCAGCAGCGGGCAGATAATGCTGCACTGGCTTCTGATCGCTATACCGCAAGTGACCAAATGTGGTCTGAAAAATTAGCACAAAGCTCAATATTTTATGGCCTTTTCCTGTTTTTTGGCTTGGGTTTTTTGTTGGCCTTTACCCCTTGTTCATTGCCAATGCTGCCGATTTTAACCTCACTGATTGTCCGCGACAGCCGAGGTTTAAAAGCATGGATGATTGCACTGACTTTTGTCACCAGTATGGCGATGGTGTATGCCATTCTCGGCTTGGTGGCGTCGTCTGCAGGTTTGAATTTCCAGCGTTGGTTGCAACAACCCTCGACCTTAATTGCCTTTAGCGTACTCTTTGTGGTTTTTGCCCTGAATTTATTTGGTTTATTTGAACTGAAATTGCCACGCAGTTGGGTCAATCGCTTAGACCAAGCTCAGTCGATGCAAAAGGGCGGTAGTCTCGTTGGCGCTGGGGTCATGGGGATGATTTCAGCATTACTGGTCGGTCCTTGTATGACAGCACCGTTGGCAGGCGCATTATTATTTATTTCCCAAACCCAAAGTCAGTGGCAAGGTGCGTTATTGTTATTCACCCTCGGCTTTGGCATGGGGACCCCGCTATTGTTGGCCAGTGTCCTTGGCTCACGGGTATTGCCTAAAGCGGGTTTGTGGATGAATCAAATCAAGGTGCTCTTTGCTTTCATTATGTTGGCATTGGCTTTGTATTTTATTCGACCATTGATCAGTGAAGCTTGGTTACAGTGGTTATCCCTTGCTCTGGGTCTGGTGTTTAGCGCTTATGTGCTTTGGCGCATTTTATGGCGCAGTACTCAGCTCAAATGGCTGTATATCTTGGTGTTCTGTGCCGCCGTACCTTATATTGTGTACAGTCAATATCAACATAGCCAACGTTTTTTAGTCGAAGAAAATCAACAACAAAGTGCTTGGCATGTGGCACATACAGCGGAAGAGTTTCAACGTTTATTAAGTGAAATTCCTCAAGGTCAATCCGCAATTATTGATGTCTATGCCGATTGGTGTGTGGCCTGCCAGCCGATTGAACATAAAGTTTTAAAATCGACAGTAGTGCAACAGGCTTTGGCACCGTATTATTTAATTAAGTTGGATTTGAGTCAGTATGATGCAACCCATCAAGTACTGCTTAATCAATGGGATATTTTAGGGCCACCGACCTATTTATTTTTAGATACAGCGCATCAAGAGATACGTGGACTGCGTTTGACGGGCGCTTTTAGTGAGAAAGAATTGCTCGCGCAATTGGAAAAATTTAAATCGCGTGGAGAATAAAAATGATGCAATTATATATTGCCAATAAAAACTATTCGACGTGGTCTATGCGACCGTGGTTGGTGTTACACGCGTTTAATTTACCCTTTCAAGAGATCTTGATCCCTTTTTCTGAAGAAGCAGATGGCGGAGCGTTCAAGCAGCAAATGTTAGCCCTACATGCCAATGGCAAGGTGCCCCTACTGCAACATGACGCTGTGATGATTTGGGACTCATTGGCGATTTGTGAATATTTGGCAGAGCAGTTTCAAGAGCTTCCACTGTGGCCCAAAGATCCCACACAACGTGCATGGGCACGGAGTATTTGCGCGGAAATGCACAGTAGTTTTATGCAATTGCGTAGCTTATGCAGTATGAATTTGCAGGCGGATTATGGTCGCCATGGTCAAATATTATGGTCTGAACATGCCGAATTGCGTGCTGAAGTAGCGCGAATCGAACAGATTTGGTCGAGTCGTCCTGCGGTGGATGGCTTTCTATGCGGTGAATTTACTATTGCCGATGCTTTTTTTGCACCCGTGGTAACACGTTTACAGACCTTTCAGTTACCCTTGAGTGACAACACACGTCGTTATATGCAAAAGATTTTGCAGCATCCTTCTGTGGAGGCATGGATCGCGGCTGCTCAACTGGAACAGCCAGTCCGTCGAATGGAACAGTATCCACGTTAAAAGCTCAACGACGCATCTGAGCTGTAGAAAAGTTTTAAACCAAATGGCTAAAGCTTTGTTGTTCGGTGTAGGCCATCACCATGTTGCGGCCACCAGCTTTAGCTGCATATAGCGCCTGATCTGCATGGGTCAGCAATTGTTGCGGTACCAATTCTGGCGTAGAAATCGCAATGCCAAAACTGGCTGTCACATGAATTGACTGACCATCATGTCCCCAAATTTCAAGCTGCTCAATGGCTTTTCGACAGCGCTCTGCAATGAATATCGCTTGTTCTAAGTTAGAATTTTTTAACACCAAAATAAACTCTTCCCCGCCAAAACGCCCAACCACATCACTACCGCGTAAATGTTGGTTTAATACTTGGCTGACGAGAATCAAGGTTTCATCGCCTTTATCGTGTCCATATTCATCATTGATGCGTTTGAAATGGTCTAAGTCCAATAAGACCAGTGCATATGTATCTGTTTTAGCACTATCGAGCTGTTCCAAACATTGATTGATACTGCGTCGATTAAATAAATTGGTCAGTGGGTCGACTTGACTAAGTTTTTGAATCAGATGCTCTCGGTGACGCCATTGGCTGAGTAAGATTTCAAATAAAGCCAAACAGGTTAATAAAATAGGAACAATGAAAAAGATCATTGAGAAGAGCCAAAAACTATTTTGATAGCCATAGGCATGAGGTTGAAAAATCGGGGCATAGGGGATAATGCCGCGGATGCTTAAATACATACAAATGGATAAAAAAATCGTGGCTGGAATCAGCATGCTATAGACGATTTTTCGTGTAAATAGTACCAATCCAACGGTCACAAGGCTCACGTAGGAGATCATAGTGGCTGGACTCATGACGCCAATTAAATAACCATCACGACATAAAGAAATGACGAATAAGCCGACCGAAAGATAAGGTAAAATTAGCTGAATCTTGGGATTATCTTTTCCAGCATAGCAAGGCCAAATCAGCAGGACCATTAAGCAAAAAAAGACGATGTTGGTCCACAATTGAGAGTGGATGAGCTCAAGGTTAACCCACTGCCAAAGTTCTGGCGTGACATAAACATAAAATTTCCAGATGATCCAAAGCAGATGAATGGCTGAGCCAAGCATCAGCATGAGCATACACTTTTTCAGGATACTCCAATTCATCACCACTTCATCTTCCAGTAAATACTGGGCGATTCTATTGCGGAGGATCATGTCACGTATGCTTGATTTCACCGTCATCCTGTGTCATTGCCCTGTTCGAGTTATCAGTTTTTTTCTTAAAGTTTATATAGATATCATTTTATAGGCTTACATTAGCATGAAAATTTACACTTGATAACGGTCAAGAACCGCTCAGTAATTTTAAATTTTTTGCGAGTTCAAAATGATTGTTCTAAAAATAAAACATAGTGTCATAAGGATCGGGATTATTCTATTTATGAAAAGTGATTACACTAGGCTCAAGTTAATAACAACAGCTTTAGGTTTTAGTCATGAAAATTCTGCATATTGATTCAAGCATCATGGGCGACGCTTCAGTTTCACGTCAACTCAGCGCTGAAATTGTACAACAGCTACAGCAAAAACATGGTGATGCGGCACAGGTTCAACATCTCGATTTAGCTGTACAGCAGATTCCACATCTCAGCAGTGAAATTTTGATGGGTCAAAATGCAGAACAATCGGCTTTAGGCGAGCAGTTGTTGCAACAGTATTTAGATGCCGATGTGGTTGTGGTTGGTGCTGCTATGTATAACTTCGGTTTGCCATCAACTTTGAAAGCATGGATTGACCGTATCAGTGTTGCTGGTCGTACCTTTAAATATACAGAACAAGGTCCAGTGGGCTTGGCAGGTGATAAAAAAGTCTATATTGCCAGCAGTCGTGGCGGCGTGTATGGCGATAACAGCCCTGTAGATTATCAAGAAGGTTTATTAAAAGCCGTATTTAATTTTACAGGTGTTAGCGATATTGATGTGATTCGTGCCGAAGGTGTCAATATGGGACCTGACATGAAAGCACAAGCAATGGCGACAGCTCAGGCTCAAATTCAAGCCATTTAATTGATTGATATTTCCCTCTTAGGTCAGCATCTGCTGACCTTTTTTTATGGTGACTTTGATCCGTTTCAGGGAATTAGTTTTCAGGGATTAGTCCTGATCCAGTCGGTGTGCAAAATCGGCTAAATCACTCAGCGCACGTTGTCCTTCTTCAAACCAAGAGCTAAACATTTGGAAGTTATGCCACATGCCAGTGTACAGCTTAAATTCGACATCTAGGCCGGCTTCTTCTGCTTTGACTTTAAAACGCTGCGCATCATCCAATAAAATTTCTTTAGAACCCACTTGAATATGAATCGGAGGCAGTCCTTTGAGCTCGGCAAAAAAAGGCGAGACCAATGGATCAGCTCGATCGACCGAGCGTGGTACATAATAATCAATGCCTGTTTCGAGGGCTTCTATGCTTAACAGCGCATCATGCTTACGGTTATAGCGTATGGACTCACTGCTCAACGTCAGGTCTAAAAACGGTGACATCAACACCAAACCACTGACTTGTGGAAGTTGGTCCTGTTGAATTTTAAGGGCTAAGGCAAGCGCCAAGTTTGCACCACAAGAGTCGCCTGACAAAATAATATCTTTGGCTTGAACCCCTTGATCTAATAACACCGCATACACATCAAAAAGGGCATCGAGTGCTTCAGGGAACTGTGCTTCAGGGGATAAAGGATAATCCAAATGTAACACTTGCATTTGCGTGCGTGCCGCAACTTGAGTCAGAAACGCCCGATGTGTGTTCATCGAACCCAAGAAAAATGCGCCCCCATGAATATGAAAAATGAGTTGGGTCGATGCCTGTTGAGGTTTGATTTCTTCGGCTTTTAAGCCGGCTAAGCGAATAGGACGAATTTGTACATCCGGGTTTTGAGGAAATGCACGACACATTTGTTCCAAAGCAAAACGTAAAGTATTGGGCGGTAAATTGAACTGGCTCGGTCCACGAATTGTGGTTTTTAAAATGCTTTCTGTAATCAGTTGTTTCGTCAGTGGTGATATCTTCATTGTCTTTCCATCTTTTTCTATTTTTGGAATCGTGTGAGCATATTTACCAACACAAATTACAAGGTTACACTAAACGGTCACATACAAAAATTGATAAATTGTTGTGACTTTTGGATACTAATGTCGTCTATATCAGACCAGGGAAATAAACAAAAATGAAAAAAATTGCACTAGCATTAGGATTGATGAGTTTAGCCGCATTTGCAAATGCTGCAGATCCGCTAAATGGTACAACTTGGAAAACCATTGATGATAAAACCAAGCAGCCAAAAGCGATTGTAAAATTCACTGAACAAAAAAATGGTACGCTTTCTGCGAGCATTCAGTCAGTTTTGACACCAGGTGAAGAAAACGCTTGTAAAAAATGTGAAGGCCCATATCACAACAAATCATTAAAAGGCTTACGTATTGTGACAGGTCTTAAAAATGTAGGTGGTACAAGCTATGAAGACGGTTCAATTTTGGATCCTCAATCAGGTAAAACTTACAAGTTAAAAGGTCAATTGGCTGATGGTGGCAAAAAACTAGAGCTTCGCGGCTTTATTGGCGTTGCTGCTTTAGGTCGTAATCAAACATGGATTCGTGCCAACTAATTTGACATGATTCAAACAAAAAAAGCCTGACAATGTCAGGCTTTTTTATAGCCTATTTTCAGCCACAATTGAACTAGAGCCGTGCATGAGTGTGATAAAAAAATTTATTTCAATGCACGGTAAGCGCTTTCATCAAAGCCAACCAATAAATCGCTACCTGTATCGAGTACAGGACGTTTAATCATGCTGCTATGCGCTGTTAAACACTGAATCAAATTTTCTTCACTGGCTAAGGCTGTCTGTTGCTCTTCTTCACTGAGTTTTTTCCATGTGGTGCCTTTTTTGTTGAGAATCACATCAGCGCCTTTGGCATCGAGCCATTTTTTTACGGTTTTAGCATCAATCGCTTCTTTTTTATAGTCATGAAATTCGTAACTTAGGCCTAATTCGTTGAGCAAGTCGAAAGCTTTTTTCATGGTATTACAGTTTTTGATGCCATAAATTTTAAGCATGAACAGATGTCCTCAATTATTCAAACAATAAGATAAAAATACACTTCAGCATTATCCTACAGGCTAATTCATCAATGCTCAAAGCTCGATCTTGATGTGGATTGAGAAATAAATGTTTTGCTGTAAAAGTCGCATGTAATAAATATTGGGTATTGTCATCAAAACGACATTTTGGTCTTTTAGAATAGCCTACAGAACAAAACGATGCTCAGAAAAGAAAGCGATTCAATAACAAGAAAATTCAGCTTAAGGTTGCACAGTCAAAAGTAGAAAGAAACCGAGAATAAGAAAATGCTGTGCAGATCGAATTTTTAGCTGTTTTATTTGGGGGATGTTTGAGTCTATAGATGTGGGGGCTAGATAAGAGAAAACCCGCATTTAATCATCCTGATCATGCGGGTCTCAATCCAACGTCCATTGTCACATCCTTGAAAACAAGCTAAATCATTTAGTTTGTTTTTATACTTCCTTCGGCGTCCAATCCTTTTATGTCATCCTGACATGTCCCTTTGCCGTGCGACCATAATGCTATGTTCAAGTTATGAGATAAATCCACAAATTCGTCATGTAATGTGAGAAATAAGCTCTAATTGAGTAAACAATCGTTCACTCAATTAATTGTTGGAAGCTTAAATTTTATAATCAATAATGACAGGGGCGTGGTCGCTAAACCATTCATCTTTAAATATCCAAGCATTGACTGTACGTTCTTTCCAGTCTGGTGAACATGCATGGTAGTCGATACGCCAACCCACATTTTTGGCACGCGCTTGTCCTCGGTTAGACCACCAAGAGTAAAGCTCGGCTTCTTTACGTACCTCACGGAAGGTGTCGACATAGCCAAGCTCATCATAAATATGATCGAGCCATGCACGTTCATGTGGTAAGCAGCCTGAAGCCTTTTGGTTCCCAGACCAATTTTTAATATCAATACGTTTATGCACGATGTTGTAGTCACCGCAAACAATCACTGACTTATTTTCAGCACGCCATTGCTTCAAAATTTGTTGATATTCGCCTAAAAATAGGTCTTTGCGCGCCTGAGCTTCTTCACCCGATGAACCAGAAGGCAGGTAGAGCGAGCAAATATGTGCAGTTTGTCCAAGTCCTAAATCGAACTCAGCAGAAATAAAGCGGCCTTGAGTGTCTGCCAATTCAAAACCTAAACCATCTGTCACTGAAACAAAAGGTAGGCGGCTATAAATCGCAGTACCGGCATAGCCTGGGCGTTCTGCAGGGAAAAGGTGTGTAAACCAACCTTCGGGTTTAAATTTATCGGTCCATTGTTCATGGGTAATGCGGCTTTCTTGCATGCAGATGACATCGGCATCTGAAGTTGCCATCCAGTCAAAAATACCTTTTTTTTCAGCGGAACGCAGACCATTCACATTAATTGAAACGACACGTAAAATTTTTTGATCACTTGGATAGCTACTCTTTGGTATCATGCTCAGGTTTAACCTCAAACTTAAAAAAATGGAGCACCTCATGACAGCGCAAGCGGCATTTAATCCACAAGCTTTTATCGAACTGGCATTATCACGTGGTGTGCTTAAATTTGGTGAGTTTACTTTAAAATCGGGTCGTGTGAGTCCTTATTTTTTTAATGCGGGTCTTTTGAATGACGGTGAAGCATTGTCGTTATTGGCTTCTGGCTATGCAGCTAAATTAACAGAATGCGATAATGTGGAAGTGGTCTTTGGCCCAGCTTATAAAGGTATTCCATTTGTAGCAGCAACGGCTGTCGCACTGTCACAAAACCATGGTGTGAGTGTACCTTGGGGCTTTAACCGTAAAGAAGCGAAAGACCATGGTGAAGGCGGTGTGCTTGTGGGTGCATCAGTAGAAGGCAAAAAAGTCTGGATCATTGATGATGTGATCACTGCAGGTACTGCGATTCGTGAAGTAGTGACTATTCTGAAAAATGCCGGTGCACAAATTGCGGGCGTATTGGTGGCGCTAGACCGTCAAGAAAAAGGTCAGGGCGATTTGTCTGCGATTCAAGAAGTACAAAAAGAACTCGAAATCCCAGTTCATGCCTTAATTACCATGAAAGATTTGATGACTTTCTTAGAGGCTAAAGGTGAAACTGAAGCTTTAGCGAAAATGGAAGCGTACCGTGTTAAATACGGCATTTAATTTTTCGGGATTTCAAAAGGCAGCTGAAGCTGCCTTTTTTACGTCTTTAAATGATGATTGTTGCATCTAACTAACAAAAAACGTGAAATATTGCTTAAAAAGTAGGCGTTAAACGTGAAGAATCAATAAAAAGCCGTCTCAGTGCGCTATTTACTGAAACGGCTTTAGTTAAACTATTGATGCTTATAGAAAATTTAAAGAATTTCGTATAACGTGTATTATGTTAATTTTAGATTTACTAAAACTATTTTTTGAGAACTAGGCTGTTATGGGAACTGTAAAGCTCAAATCTTCTGATGAAGTTTTTCAATTAAAAATTAGTCTGCTAGGTAGTGATCCTGAAATCTGGAGAACTATTCAAATTTCATCGGCAGCTACTTTATCTAGGCTCCATAAGGCAATTCAATCCGCTTTTGATTGGGAAGATAGCCATTTACATGAATTCACGACTATTAAGCATGAAAAGATCAATAAAAGACAAAAATTGAAAGAAGTTCTACGTGTAGGTAAAAAAATTATATATACATATGATTTTGGCGATTGTTGGGAACATTTGATTACTGTAGAAAGCAGACAATCTCCTGATTTAAATAAAAAATATCCATGTTGTATAGATGGTCAAAATCATGCTCCATTTGAAGATATTGGAGGAATTTTTGGATATCTTGATATTTTAGATGCATTACAAGACCCCAAACATCCAAGATATGACGATTACATGCAAATTATCGAAGATGAAATAGGAGAGATAGAGTTTGATCCGACCTACTTTAATTCACATGATATTAAGTTTTAAACCTGATTTAACATAAGGGCTGTTATACGAAATTGCAACTAAATATAGTTGCAATTATTATTTAAAAGTAACTATACTTAGTTGCAATAGCAGTAGGGCTGAAGTATGGGTAAAACGGAAAAGTTACTGGAAAAATTTGGAAATTCAAAAAATACATTTCCGTATAAAGATTTAGTCGTTTTACTGAATCAGCTCGGCTATGAAAAATTTGAAATGGCAGGCTCTCGTGTCCGTTTTTTTAATACGAAAACTGAACACATGATTTTACTGCACAGGCCACACCCTGAAAATGAAATCAAAGGTGGGGCTTTGAAATCTGTAAAACAGGCACTCAAGCAGGAGGGATTTTTATGAGCTATTTAAAATACAAAGGTTATCTAGGTACAATTGAACCTGATCTTGAAACAGGTGAGTTATTTGGAAAGCTTGCATTTATCCGTGATCTCATCACTTATGAAGCAGAAACATTAAAAACTCTTGAACAAGCTTTTCAGGAATCTGTCGATGGATATTTAGAGTCTTGTGCTGAATTAGGTAAAAAACCCGATCAGCCATTCAAAGGTACATTTAATGTCCGTATTAGTCCTGAGTTACACCGTAAAGCTGTTTTAGCATCAAGTGATAATTCTCTTAATGCTTTTGTAAGCGATGCGATTCAAGAGAAATTAATGCGTTTAGGTGCTTAATTTATTGAAGCCTAGATTGACATCTAAAAATTGAAAAAAATTAGTAAAAAAGGGAGCTTACAGCTCCCTTTTTTGATTTCGCATAAGGTGTATTATGTTAATTTTAGGAACGCTACAAGATAGATTAGACTCGATTTTTTCTCTTTTTGAGATATAAATAACAAATCAACAGAAAACTAAGCCAAAATAAGTAGTCCAAAATAAAGTAGTGAAGAAGGAACTCATCTAAATCCCAAAAAATAAATAACACGCTTATATTGTTACCAGGTGAAGTGAAATCTCCATCAATTAAGAATGGCTTTGTTGCACAAAGATTTCATAACTATATGATTTTAAAAGTTTTGATTATTTTTTGATCTAAAATTAAATTTATTTAAATCAGATGCTTACATATTTATGCAACAAAGCCATTAAAACTTAACAAAAACCTGAACTTGTAAAATAATCTAAATATCAATTACTTAATTCTCAGAAAAATATTATTATTATTGTGTTATTAATGTTTAATATTTGTGGTTTGTATGTTTTGGATTCTTATAGCAGTTCTAGTTTTGATTAGTACACTATTAATTATTTCTATATTAAAGGAATATCTTAAAAATCCTTTCAGATAAATGACTCAATTTTAATCTATTTAACATAATGGATATTATACGAAGTACACTTGTATATTAATATAAATATCAATAACTTAAAAATTTAGTCATGACTAAGAAATCAGCAAAAAGTCGATTTTGAAACAAGTCGGCTTTTTTATGAGCAGTTTTGATATATTCCGCCAATAAAATTGTTTAAAAAGTAGGCAATTTTGTGATTTTTTAAATTTTATCAATGCGTGAATGTTCAAAATTATCCCCAATTGCTGGGGATAAAATTTAGGCTATTTTGTACGCTTTGGCTCACATAAAACTCGGCCCTTTGCGGCTATCCAGGATAGGTGAATTTTCCTATGATGAACTCATCGGGAACAGGAAGTTCCATACAAGAATAACAATAGATAAGCACAAGGACTGTAAGGTACGACAGGAGTTATACCGAGCGAACCCATACGAAAAACCCCGGCAGGATGCCGGGGTTTTTTATTATCTAAAATATTTAGATCAAAGTTGGATGGGCATCCAGAATGCGAATTAAAGTCGCTGCAGGACCAGTCGGATAGCGTCGGCCTTGTTCCCAGTTCTGTAGCGTTCTCGCGCTAATATGCAAACGTGCAGCAAACTCTGCTTGCGTTAATCCAGTTTTCTCACGTACTTCTTTAATATCTGGCAATTCAAGCTCTGTGACTCGACTGGCCTTTATCTCATTACGTTTGATGGCACCAGCTTCTTTGATTGAAGCAACCAGGTCATCAAATAAGTTGTTATCCATGAAATTGCTCCTTTACTAATTGACGCAGGATCGATGTTTCTTTGTCTGTCAGATTATCTTTCACAGACTTTGGATAAGCCACCAGGAAAAATATCTGATCATCTTCTGTGACCCAATAATAGATCACCCGGATGCCGCCGCTTTTACCTTTATTGCCTTGAGTACAGCGTACTTTACGAATTCCACCACCATTCTTGATTAAGTCACCTTTATCAGGTTGTACCAAAAGATCTTGCTGGAGCTGACGATACTCTTCATCACTTACAAGCTCTTTAATTTGCTTGGTAAAAACACTGGTTTCAATGAATAACATGAGCTCAAGTACGTCAATGGCGTATAAGAATTTTAGCAGTTTTAGAATAAAAAAACGAGAAAAGGTAGCTCTCATTTCTCATAACCGAAATTATCTTACGTGATTAGCTTCAATTTTGATTTTTAGGTAATAGAAATTACAACCAAAAGGTAAATAAATATTCAATTTTTTGATACAAAAAGTCATTTATAGTATATTTAATTAATTGATATAATTTACATTAAGTACATTATTAGAATAAATATATAGAATGCCTCGTTTAGTTCTAAAGGCTAAATCAATAAGATCTTTTGATCCTAAATTTTTGATGGCCTTAATTGATTGTCTACCTTTAAATCAGCGACCCTCTATTAAGGAATTATTAAATCTTTATCCAGAAGAAATTAAATTAGATCTAACCTCTGAAGTATTGGAGTCTACTATTGAAAAAATATCAGCTCGATTAGGTACGGTATTCGATATTCAACATTCATAATTTAAAATTAAATAATAGATGTTATATGAAAGGCACAATTCATGAGCCTTTTCATCACTCGTTTAACATAAAATCTCTTATACGAAACTCTCTTGTAAGCCCAAAGTAGAAATGTCCGGTTTCTCCAAAGTAAAAATGTCCGCTTTTAGAATATGCGCTTTTGCGATTATCGAAGCGGACGGTTTGATATGTTGGTGTCTATGTCGGATAAAGAACTTAAACGATTGTCGGTCTTGCAAGAAATCTGCGATCAACGCATAACTCAACCTCAGGCTGCTCAGCTACTTCATATCTCAGAACGTCAGATCAGACGCTTACTGCAGAAATACAAAGCTCAAGGTCCCGCTGCATTAGCCCATGCCGCTCGTGGCCAAATCAGCAATTCTAAACTTCCTGAAGAACTCAGACTTAAGTGTCTCAATATTGTTTCAGATCAACTTTATGGTTTCGGACCCACTTTAGCGCATGAAAAGCTCACCACTGTTCATGGATTTGATATTTCAGTGGAAACACTACGTTCTTGGATGATTGCAGCCGATTTATGGATCCCTCGCTGCAAGCGCCTGAAACGACCATATCAGCCTCGTTATAACCGAGATTGTTATGGTGAATTGATCCAAATTGATGGCTCACACCATGATTGGTTTGAAGGTCGAGCACCTAAATGCTGTCTGCTAGTATTCATCGATGATGCCACAGGAAACTTGCAGCATTTACGCTTCTGTGCGTCAGAGTCAGCCTTTGACTATATGATTTCGACACGTTTATATATCGAACAGCATGGTAAGCCATTGGCATTTTACAGTGACAAACATTCAGTTTTTAGGGTGAATCAAAGTAGCAAGAAAGACACCAAGATCACGCAATTTGGACGTGTGCTCAGTACCCTCAATATCGATATCATCTTCGCCAACTCACCACAAGCTAAAGGCCGTGTAGAACGGGCGAATAGAACGCTTCAAGACCGTCTGATTAAAGAAATGCGTCTGGAAGGCATTAGTTCGATTGAGCAAGCCAATGCATGGTTGCCCTGCTTCATTGAGCAGTTCAATCAGAAGTTCGCCAAGATGGCTTTTAATCCTAAGAATCTACATCGGCCTATCACTGAAACAGCCGAAGAATTAGATGATATTTTTACTTGGCGTGAACCTCGCAAAGTTACAAACAGCCTGACGATTACATATGATAAATGCGTATATATCCTGAAAAAAACAGAAGAAAATCAAAGGTTGATCGGTAAGTATCTTGAGTTCCTGGAATACCCGGATGGTACTGTAGCCCTCATGCATGATGGCCGAAAGATCAATTACAGCCTATTCGATAAATTAAGTCAGCTGAATCAGCGAGAGATTGTTGAGAATAAACGTTTGGGTTCTGTACTAGCGCATATTCAACAACAGCATGAAGAATTAGAACAGCAAAACAAACGGAGTCGTTCTCAATCCATGCCACGTAGACGTGCACAGAAAACAGCAATTCAACAACGCAATTGAATCCTGTGCTTGACTTGGAAATGCCTGTATAGGACATTTCTATTTGGTTTTAAGGTAGGACATTTCTACTTGGGAATAACATCTCTTCATCACACTTCTTACATTCCAACATTATCCCTAACTTTTCATTTCGTCCTTGCTCAGTGATAACCCAAGAACGGTTTTGCCAAGGCGGATCATGCCGCACATGCTGCGTGTGGCCGCAGGCTAAAATAGCATACCAATGATTTTCATCATCCAAGGCAAAATCAACAATGGCTTGCTGCATATCAAACACCTGTCTAAATTGAACTTATGTTGAAAAGGGAATAGAGTTCATCTTGAACAATTACAACGGTTTGAATATCAAATTGCTAAATAAACTGTGAAATTTGGTTTATTTCTGCCGCACGCTTAGGCCGTGACAATTCTATTTTTCCCGCCATGTTTGGCTTTATACAGCGCTAGATCAGCACGTTGAATTGTATCTTCGTAGGTGCAATCTTCAGGCATGATGGTTGTCACTCCTATGCTCACGGTGACATGCGCGTTATCTATTGAAAACCGACTTAATTCTTTTCTGGAATGTTCATGAATCCGTTTGGCAAACTGAATGGCCTGATCGCAGCCCGTGTTGGGCAAGGCGACCACAAACTCATCTCCACCTAAGCGGCAGGCGCAATCAGTTTTGTGCAGCGTTAAACGAAGAATATCTGCGACTGCTCGGATTGCCTCATCACCGACATGATGACCTTTGCTGTCGTTGATTTTTTGAGGTTATCAAGATCGAACATCAAGATCGAGGTCTGTATGGAATGCCGTAGGTATGACTCATAATGTAATGCTAAATCATGCTCTAATTTTCTTCGGTTGAAAAGACCAGTTAACTGATCGGTATGGCTGAGTTCTTTCAGCTTGATTTCCAGGTTGTGACGCGCTGAAATATTACTTGCGACCCAAAGTACAACGTCTTCTTCATCTACCGAAAAACTGAGAGCTTGGATGCGCACCTCAAACCAAATGGGCTCTTCAGGACCATAATCGGGCAGACCTTTTACATCCCTATTGCTCAGCTCATACTCTTCGATGAGTAGATTTCCTGATGCTAGAGCTTGGTCGATCAGTTGCATAAAAAAGTTGGCTTTATCTGGCTTGATCACATCTGAAATATAGGTACCAACAAGACCGGAACCATCGTGGTAATAGCGATTATCGCGCCCACCAAAAACCGCAACGTATTTTCCACTACGCGATATGACAAAAGCAGGGTCTGGCAAAGCATCAAGAATGATAGCCATCTGCTCAATGTTGATCATTAATTAATTCTATTTTTTATTTACAATAATTAACACAATAGCTAAAAAAAATAAAAAGCACGTGTTTTTTAACCAAAAATAGGGCTAAGTATATTTGGAAGTAATTAAACAGGTAGCAATGCTTTGGTATTTATTTATGCAGACCTATCAAATGATATTATTAAAGCTTATTTCCATTATTGAGATAAAGCCGATGATAGAAATGTTTTGAATTATCGCCTGCATCACACGAATCCATACATACACATGCAAAATCAGAATAAACAAAAGAAAAATCTCGGCTATACTCGTTCATAAATTGATAATGAACAGAGCACTGAATAATGCGTGTACTTGTTGTGATGGATCCCATCGAAAATGTAAACCTAAAAAAAGATACCTCAATGGCGATGCTATGGGCAGCAGCACGTCGTGGACATGAGCTAGGCTATGCATTACAGCAAGATTTATATATCGATCAAGGCAAAGCCTTTGGTTTGATTTCTCCGCTAAAAGTTTTTGAAGACTACAACCACTATTACGAACTCGGCGAAAAACAAAAAGAATCAATTGCTGCTTATGACGTGGTTTTGATGCGTAAAGATCCGCCGTTTGACATGAACTTTGTCTACACCACCTATATTTTGGAACAGGCTGAACGCGAAGGCGCATGGATTATTAACAAGCCACAAAGCCTACGTGACTGCAATGAAAAATTGTTTGCGACACAATTCCCTGAACTTCAAGTACCAACCTTGGTGACTTCACAGCAAAGTCTGATTCGTGAATTTTTACAAGAACATGGCGATGTGATCGTGAAACCATTAGACGGCATGGGCGGCATGGGCATTTTCCGTTTATACCAAGATGGCGTTAATATCGGTTCAACTATTGAAATCCTGACCAATAACGGCACACAGCCGATTATGGCGCAGCGTTATATCCCCGAAATTGTGGATGGCGACAAGCGCATCTTGATGATCAGTGGCGAACCCGTACCGTATTGTTTGGCGCGTATTCCGCAAAATGGCGAAGTGCGTGGCAACTTGGCGGCAGGTGGTTTGGGCGAGGCGCGTCCATTGACCGAAAATGATAAAGCTATTGCAGCCAAAGTTGGGCCATTCCTTCGTGAAAAAGGGTTAGTGTTTGTTGGTCTGGATGTGATTGGTAATTACGTGACTGAAATTAATGTCACCAGTCCAACCTGCGTACGTGAAATTGATGCGCAATTTGGAACCTCGATTGCCGATGATTTATTTGATGTCCTTGAGGCAGGTTTAAAAGCTTAATTTTGCACTAGATTTAAAAGAGTCCTCCACGGGCTCTTTTTTTGTCCTGCCCTCAGGGGAGGGGAGCTTAAAAAGCAAAAAAATGTAAGTGAATGCAATTAAAGTGAAAAATTGTCTGATTTTTTTTCAATTCTCATAGATTAATAATAAAACTAGTTTAAACTTTTAAAATAGTAGAAAAAAACAATCATACGCCTGTTGAAAAAAAGTAAATTACCTTTCACGGTCATGCTTTTGTGATTACAATTGTTTGCTTAAAATCGAATATCATTAGCCTCTTTTTAGAATTGAAGAATTAGACAGTGACCGAAGTAACGCAAGTAAAGCCGAAACATGTCATGATGATGGCTGCCGGAACCGGTGGTCACGTCTTTCCAGCGCTCGCTGTTGCCAAAGAGTTGCAACAACAAGGCTGTGAAGTTTCTTGGCTCGCAACGCCAACAGGCATGGAAAATCGCCTGCTTAAAAATCATAATATTCCAATTTATCAAATTGATATCCAAGGCGTACGCGGCAATGGAGTCGTGCGTAAGCTGATGGCACCGTTTAAAATTCTCAAAGCTACTTTGAGTGCCATGCGTTATATGAAACAACTCAAAGTTGATGCAGTTGCAGGCTTTGGGGGTTACGTGGCTGGGCCAGGTGGCTTGGCAGCTCGTGCATTGGGCATACCAGTCATTATCCATGAACAAAATGCTGTGGCTGGGTTTACCAATACGCAGTTGTCACGTGTGGCCAAAATTGTTTGTCAGGCATTTCCAAATACCTTTCCAGCACAAGATAAAATCGTAACCACAGGGAATCCTGTACGTAAAGAAATTACAGAAATTTTAAATCCGTCATGGCGTTACCAAGAGCGTGAAAAAGCTGGGTTGCCATTACGGGTTTTAATTGTGGGTGGCTCACTGGGCGCACGTGCCTTAAATGAATGTGTGCCGGCAGCCTTGCAGCAATTAGAACAGCCACTCAGTGTATATCACCAGTGTGGTCAAAATAACGCTGAAAGCACATTGGCTCGTTATGCAAATGCACCTGAACATATGCAAGTTGAAGTTCAGCCGTTTATTGAAGATATGGCAGCAGCCTATTCTGCAGCGGATTTGATTATCTGCCGTGCTGGTGCGCTAACCGTCACTGAAATTGCGACAGCAGGTGTAGCAGCCGTGTTTGTTCCTCTGCCAAGTGCAGTGGATGACCATCAAACTGCAAATGCAGGGTTCTTGGCCAATATCAATGCCGCAAAAATTTGCCCACAAGCGGACATGACCGCAGAAAGTTTAACAGCGTTGTTGAAGCCGCTGATGAATCGCCAACGACTTATGGAAATGGCGGTTAAGGCTCGACAACAGGCACAACCCGATGCGACACAGCACGTGGTTGGTTTAATTCAAGATTTGTAAAATTCGAGTAATCTATGTCTCCATCAACGCCTGCCGATCAAGCGAAAAAGCTCATTAAAGTGCCAGAAATGCGCCGTATTAAACACATCCATTTTATTGGGATTGGTGGTGCGGGCATGTGCGGTATTGCCGAAGTATTGAAAAACCAAGGCTATAAAGTTTCAGGTTCAGATATTAAAGCGTCGAAAACCACGGCTCAGCTTGAAGAAAACGGCATTCAAGTTTTCATCGGTCATGCTGCTGAAAATATTCAAGGCGCCAATGTAATCGTTGTATCAACAGCTATTGATTCTGAAAACCCAGAAGTGAAAGCGGCGATTGAAACCCGTACACCTGTCGTGCGTCGTGCAGAAATGTTGGGTGAATTAATGCGTTACCGTCATGGTATTGCCGTTGCGGGGACGCATGGTAAAACCACGACAACCAGTCTGGTGACCTGCATGTTGGCAGAAGAAAATCTGGACCCAACTTATGTCATTGGTGGTTTATTAAATCGTACTGGTGTGAATGCTGCATTGGGTGCAAGCCGTTATATCGTGGCTGAAGCAGACGAATCAGATGCGTCATTCCTGCATTTACAGCCGATGGCAACGATTGTCACTAATATCGACGCTGACCATATGGATACCTATGGCGGTAGTTTCGATGTATTGAAAGATACCTTCGTACAATTCTTACAGCGCCTTCCATTTTACGGTTTAGCTGTGATGTGTGGTGATGATGCCAACATCCGTGAAATTATGCCGCGTATTGGTCGTCCTGTCGTGACTTATGGTTTCAATGAAGACAATGACATTCGTGCCGTTGATGTGGCTCAAGAAGGCATGCAATCACACTTTACAGTTTTGCGTAAAGACCGTGAGCCGTTACGTTTAACCATTAACTTGCCGGGTCTTCATAATATCTTAAATGCCTTGGCAGCGATTGGTATTGCAACGGATGAAGGCGTTTCTGATGCTGCGATTGCACGTGCCTTAGAAAGCTTCAGTGGCGTAGGTCGTCGTTTCCAAGTACAAGGCGAATTTGAAGTTGAAGATGGCTTGGTAAAATTGGTGGATGACTATGGTCACCATCCAAAAGAAGTGGAAGCGACCATTAAAGCGGCACGTGCAAGTCATCCTGATCGCCGTTTGGTGATGATGTTCCAGCCACACCGTTTTAGTCGTACGCGTGACTGTTTTGATGACTTCGTCGATGTCTTGTCTCAAGTCGATCAACTGTTGTTATTAGAAGTTTATCCTGCAGGTGAAAAACCAATTGTGGGTGCGGATAGTCGTGCGTTGGCTCGAAGCATTCGTCTCCGTGGTGAAGTTGAGCCGATTCTCATCGATCCAGTAGAAGGCAACTTACAAGCAGTAATGAAAAAAGTGTTACAAGCAAATGACTTGTTATTAACACAGGGCGCAGGTAATGTTGGAGCAATCTCAATCGAACTTGCTCAAAACAATCTCTATGTAAAATGATCACCGCTTGGTGATCCAAAGTTTGTTTAGACTGTAGATAAAAGTTTAAGGATATAAACGTGTCAAATGCTTCAAAATTCGGCAAAGTTGCCGTGTTATTAGGTGGGAAATCTGCCGAACGTGAGGTTTCTCTCGATAGTGGTAAAGCTGTACTTGAAGCATTGGTGCGTTCGGGTGTAAATGCCGAAGCATTTGATCCGCAGCAACGCAGTGTGACTGAGTTGGTGGCTTATGACCGTGCATTTATCGTACTTCATGGCCGTGGTGGTGAAGATGGTCAAATTCAGGGTACTTTGGAATGGTTAAACATTCCGTACACTGGAACGGGCGTTCAAGGCTCAGCGATTGGTATGGATAAAGTCAAAACTAAACAAGTTTGGCAAGGTTCAGAACTACCGACAGCACCTTATCGTATTGTCAGCAAAGATTCAGATTTACAAGAAATTGTAGATTCAATTGGTTTGCCATTTATTATCAAGCCAGTGCATGAAGGCTCAAGCATTGGTATGAGCAAAGTTGAAAAAATTGAAGACTTTGCAACCGCAATTGCCAAAGCGACCCAGCATGATGCCGTCGTGATGGCTGAAAAATGGATTACCGGACGTGAATTTACCATTGTGATTTTAAATGGTCAGGCATTACCGGTGATTCGTTTAGAACCGCCTGCAGATGTGGCTTTTTACGATTACGAAGCGAAATATAACCGTAACGATGTGCAATATGGTATTCCATGTGGCTTGACTGAAGATGAAGAAAAGCGTCTACAAGCTTTATCTTTACGCGCTTTCCAAGCGGTAGGTGCGAGTGGTTGGGGCCGTATTGACGCGATGCAGGATGCAGAAGGAAACTTCTGGTTACTTGAGGTAAATACTGTTCCGGGTATGACCAGTCATTCTCTAGTGCCAAAAGCTGCTAATGCTGTAGGTTATAGTTTTGAAGATCTTTGTGTTGCAATTTTGGAACAAACCTTAACAGGTGCGGCACATTAAATTATGGCTCAACTTCCTGCGTCTATGCGCCGTAAACGTGCAGCAACGACATCGATACATGACAAACCACCGACACGTAAGGAAAAGCTTACCAATGTGGGTGGATGGCTGTTGTTGTTTATTGCATGTGTGGTTTTGATTGCCGGAATTTGGGGGCTATATAAAGTCATGACGGATGCACGTGTGGCTGAACTTGATGTGGTGGGTGTGCGGAGCGCCCAAGAAAAACAACAAGTCATGTCATACGTTTCACCGATGATGACTGAAAACTATTTTACCTCTGATTTACGTGTCATTCGTGACCGTACTTTAGAAATTTCATGGGTCGATCGCGTGGTGGTATCACGTGCTTGGCCAAATGCAATTCGTGTACGGGTGATGCCGCGTCAAGCGATTGCACGTTGGGGAACTGGGCGACTGTTAAGCGACAGTGGTGATGTATTTGCCGAATTAACCCCGACCAATCATCAGAATTTGCCGTTATTGCATGGGCCGACGAGTCAGTCCAAAATGATGATGCGTCGCTATAATGAAATTAATCAATTATTTATACCTGTTGGCATTCGTTTAAAAGAATTATATTTAACCGAACGAATGACTTGGTTTATGCAGTTTGATTCAGGCTTACGCGTGATTGTCGATCAAGATCAGACCATGAGTAAGTTGCAGCGTTTAAGTTATCTCGCACACAGTGACTTAAAACCTGTATGGCCACGAATTTCTGCCATCGATTTGCGCTACCGAAATGGTTTAGCGATTCAATGGAAAAACTCTGTGCCAGCAAAGTCGGTAAATGGTCAGTTTGTTGTAACCAGTGATGACATAGGCATTGCGAATGCAGCGCCGGTAAAGCCATAATGATCGGCTTTATAAGTAGAGGCTTTAAGCCATAAATTAAACAAACATGTGAATGGTAGTAGTAAATAATGAATGAAGCTGTTCCCTCGGTTGTTGCGATTGACATTGGGACACACAAAGTTTCAGTTTTGATTGGTAAGGTACACGCGCCAGACAATATCCAAGTGGTAGGGATGGCGACCGCTCGTAACCGCGGCATGAATAAAGGGAAAATTGTCAGTCTCGATAAAGTTGTTACCGCAATTAAAAATGCAGTGCAGGAAGCGGAAGATATGGCGGAATGTCGTGTACATTCTGCGTGGATTTCCATTCCAAGTGCTGAACTAAAAAGTTTTTATGCCTCTGGTCGCACTCCAATTGAAAATAATGACCATGCGATTACCACCAATGAAGTGGTGCGTGCATTAGAACTGGCCAAAGCCAGTCATTTAACGTCTGACCACTATTTGGTGAGTGCTGTACCTTTAGGTTTTGAACTAGATGATGAACCTGAGTGGGTATTAAACCCGATTCGCATGTCAGCACGGAGTATGACAGGGCATTATCATTTGATGATGTTGCCCATCAGCACCATGCAGAATTTGGATCGTGCATTAAAAGGCGCCAATATTGGTGTTGAACGCATGGTCATTTCATCATTAGCAACAGCTGAAGCCAGTTTGCTTAAAGATGAAAAAGAATATGGTGTGTGCTTGGTCGATATTGGTGCAGGTACGACCAATATCGCGGTGTATTTAGATGGTCGCTTGGCGATGACACATACCTTGCAACGTGGCGGTGAGCATGTAACACGTGATATTGCTGCTGTATTGCAAACCACAACAGAAGAAGCTGAACGCATTAAGCTGTTGTATGGTTGTGTTGACCTGAAAGTGGTTAAACCTGAAAGTATGATTCAGTTCCAAGGGATTGATGGTCCACAAACCATTAGCCGTATTGAACTGACCGAAATCATTATTGCGCGCTATGAAGAAATCTTTAATCAAGTGCGTAATGAATTGGTCGATCATGGTGCGATTCATGGTTTATATCATGGTGTTGTACTCACAGGTGATGCCTGCCAAATTGAAGGGATGGTGACATTTGCACGTCGGATTTTAGGTGTCTCTGCACATTTAGGTAATCCACCTATGCAAGTGTATGCCGATGATCAACAGCAAGCTGCTTTACGTCGTTCACAATACGCGACTGCCGCAGGTCTGTTAATTTTCAGTCAAAGCGAAACACAAGATACGATCGTTGAGCCAGAAGATACGGAAAAACTTTCAGTATTGAATCGGGTAAAACGGGCATGGTCGGGCTTCAATGACACCTTGAAGTCGATCTTTTAAGTTGAAATATTTGGGAATATTGTTGGGAAGTTGTACGGATTATTGCTTGTACTTGACAAGCTGGAACTTGGACAGCATTCTAAAAAACAATTTTTATTAAGATCAAGGCAGTATACGGGCTGAAGTGTCTGCCAATTATGGATTAGGAATTTTTTAGGCATGGCCTCATTTGAATTTTTAGAAGATGATCAAAGCGACAGCAACGGTCAAGCCCGTTTCACAGTATTCGGTGTGGGTGGTGCTGGCGGTAACGCTGTGCAACACATGTTGGAATCAGATATCGAGGGTGTAAAATTTGTTTGTGCCAATACAGACAAACAAGCACTCGACCGCATGAATGCACAATTTAAAATCCAACTCGGCGAGCAAAGCACGCGTGGTTTGGGTGCAGGTGCAAATCCACAAGTGGGTCAAACTGCTGCTGAAGAAAGCCGTGAGTTGATTCGCCAACACCTTGAAGGTACGGACATGGTGTTCGTGACTGCAGGTATGGGCGGTGGTACTGGTACAGGTGCTGCGCCGGTTGTTGCTGAAATTGCCAAAGAAATGGGTATCTTAACTGTAGGTGTGGTGACGACTCCGTTTAACTTTGAAGGTAAACGTCGTCAGCAATCTGCTGAGAAAGGTATCGAAGCCCTTGAGCAACATGTTGATTCTCTAATTATTATTCCGAACCAACGCCTGCTAAAAGTGTTCCGTGATATCTCGATGAAAGATGCTTACAAAAAAGCAGACGACGTACTGTTAAATGCTGTACGTAGTATCTTTGATCTTGTCGTGCGTCCTGGTCATATCAACCTTGACTTCGCCGATTTGAAAACTGCGATGAGTACACGTGGTTATGCCATGATGGGTGCAGGTTCTGGTCGTGGTGAAAACCGTGCACGTCAAGCTGCTGAACAAGCGATCCGCAGCCCATTGTTAGATAACGTGACCATCATGAATGCAAAAGGCATTTTGATTAACGTTACTGGTGGCGATGATGTAACCTTCGGTGAAATTGAAGAAATCACTGATGTGGTGAACCAAATTGTCGATCTTGATGAAGGTCAAGTGTTCTACGGTACGGTATTTGATCCAGATGCACGTGATGAAATTAGCGTAACGGTGATCGCAACGGGTTTAACTCGTAATTCTGCCGATTCTGCTGAGCCAGTGAAACGCCCTGTCGCACAAGCAACGCGTACAGTCGCTTCTGCACAAGTACCTGTAGATGAAGATGATGTGCCAGCGATTCAACGTCAGCACAATGAAGCAGCTGCTCCGGCTGCAGCAGCGGCGTCAGCATCCAATTCACGCCCTACGCCAATGAGTATTCAAGACTATTTGAAAAATCAGCAACGTAAATGACATAAATTCAATGACTTAAATGTCTGTTGATTACAAAAGGTAGCTGATCAGCTACCTTTTTGTTTTTTATCAATGGCTAAATATGCTAACGTATAGCGGTTTTGTGAACTGATGATAGAAGACACATGTTGAAACAACGTACCCTGAAACGCATCGTGAAAGCGAGTGGCATCGGACTGCATAGTGGGCAAAAAGTGATGATTAACTTTGTGCCACATCATGCCGATGGGGGGATTGTGTTTCGTCGTATCGACTTAAATCCACCGATTGATATTCCAGCCGATGCTATGCTGATTCAAGAAGCATTCATGTGTTCTAACTTGGTGCAAGAAAATGCCAAGGTGGGTACAATTGAGCACATTATGAGTGCGATTGCTGGTTTAGGGATTGATAACCTGATCGTGGAAGTGTCGGCGTCTGAAGTGCCCATTATGGATGGGAGTGCCGGCCCGTTCATTTATTTGCTTATGCAAGGTGAACTACAAGAACAAAATGCACCTAAAAAATTCATAAAAATACTTAAACCTGTCGAAGCACTGATTGATGATAAACGTGCTGCCTTTCAACCGCATGACGGTTTCCAATTAAATTTTACGATTGATTTTGACCATCCTGCATTTAAGAAAGAATTTCAATCGGCAACCATCGACTTTTCAACCGAAACATTTGTCTATGAAGTCAGTGAAGCGCGGACTTTTGGCTTTATGAAAGATTTGGATTATCTCAAAGCCAATAATTTGGCTTTGGGGGCGAGTCTCGAAAATGCCATTGGCGTAGATGAAAATGGTGTGGTCAATGAAGAGGGTTTACGCTTCTCGGATGAGTTTGTTCGTCACAAAATATTAGATGCTGTGGGTGATTTATATTTGCTTGGTCATCAAATTATTGCGAAATATGATGCCTATAAGTCAGGTCATGCATTAAATAATCAGTTATTACGCAATGTCAAAAGTGATCCAGACAGCTATGAAATTGTAACATTTGATGACATTAATGATTGCCCAATTAGTTATGTGAATGTGACATAAGTCATTGTCTTATAATAGTGATGTTATATTGTATCATTTTTAAGTGTTAAGTCTGTCACATTCTGAATATTCAAATTTATCTGTTACAACTCGGTGGTTACTTTTTATTGCTTGCCAAACGCAGCATTGCTTGGCTAAGCTTAGGGTCGCTCACAAAGTCAGCAGCATTACGGAGTAAATCCTGAGTTTCTGTACTGAGGGTTCTTGAAATTTTTTCAGGGGAATGGGGCGTTGGAGACGGAGTTCTCAGACGGACTTGAATCTTGTGTAAATCCTTGAATTCGTATATTTGTGATAACTGTGCAATATATTGCTTTTGTAAATAGGCCAACTGACTTATCAGTGCCTGATTTTCTCCAGTTAATATAAGTACACCGTTTATATAACAAACGACTTGCCATTGATCCGGTTGGGGTAATAGCGGTTGGACAATTTTCGTAAGCTTCTGCCATGCAGCAACTTGCGTTGAGAGAAACGAAAAGTTTCCTGTTTTTATGTGTTTTCTTGTTGGTTGAAAGACGTTGACAGGTTCTGACATACATATTTCCTACATGTTTATGTCTTAATCTTATGCGCTCCTTTTGGCTGATATCAAGGACGAAATCACACAAGGAACAAAAGAGAACAGTTTATAGAGGTTTTTTATGCATTTACGACGTATTTTATTGGCGTTTTCATTGGCTGCTTCGGCCGCTTCAGTCGCTTTTGCAGATTTAGTTGAATTAAATCAAGCAGATTCATCATCAGATCGTATTGAACAGTTAACTCGCACTTTGTCTCAAGGTGCTTACTCTGAAAGCAATGATATTGATATTCCAGCAGAAACAAAGTTGAATGTTCAAATTCGTGAAAAATCAATTGAACTCAACAATGCGACAATCGCAAAAAAATACGGTTCAAGCAATTCCTCTAAAAACTATTCAGCAAGTTCAAATAATCCATATTCATGGTTAATTGCCCACCCACTTCCAGACATGAAGCGTGTAAGTTCAAACTATGGTGGTCGTACCATGGGTGGCCGTGCAGAAAATCATTCAGGTTTAGATCTTTCTGCGGCTAGTGGCACACCTATTTATGCAACGGGTCCAGGCATTGTAACAAAGTCAGGTTGGGGCACAGGTTATGGTCAATATGTTGAAATTAACCATGGTAATGGTTACCTGACACGTTATGCACATGCATCACGCTTAATTGCACGTGTAGGCGACCGTGTTGCTGCGGGTGAGCATATTGCTAACGTTGGTTGTACTGGTCGTTGTACTGGCCCACATTTGCATTACGAAGTAGTGAAAGATGGTCAACGCAAAAACCCATCGACGTATTTAGCGATGTTGCCATAAGCGCATACAACATCTGTATACGAAGCCATTGTCTGAACCTCTACAGACAATGGCTTTTTTATTTATCGCTAATAACTATAAAATTATCATTCTAAAAAATATTGTCTGTATGAAATATGGCGAAAATTGACCCAAAAATGTAAATTTGTGTAATTGTTAATCAATAAGTATTTAGTAAATAAATAATAGAGCTATTTCGTATTCATCTGTGGCGATAACTCAGCCTAGCCAAAATATGGTACTAATAGAGCCATATATTTAGCACATAGGATAGGTGAAGTATGGCGTTTTATGGCGATACAGATGCGCAAGAAACCCAAGAATGGCAGGACGCATTTGATTCAGTTTTACAGCACATGGGAACTGACCGCGCTGCATTTTTGCTTGAAAAACTCTATCAACAAGCGATTGCTAAGCACGTTCCCATTCAGCGACTAAATACTCCTTACTTAAATACCATTTCAGTTGAAGAACAACCGCCTATGCCGGGTGATTCGGATATGGAGCGCCGTATTCGTGCGCTGATCCGCTGGAATGCCTTAGCGATGGTACTGCGTGCCAATAAAACAGGTGACGATTTAGGTGGTCACTTGGCAAGTTTTGCATCATCTGCCACTTTATATGACGTGGGTTTTAACCACTTCTTCCGTGCCAATAGCGACAGCTTTGGCGGTGACATGATCTATTATCAAGGTCACTGTGCGCCAGGTATCTATGCACGTTCGTTCTTAGAAGGTCGTTTGACTGAAGAACATTTAAATAATTTCCGTCGTGAAGTTGGCGGTAAAGGTTTACCGTCATACCCACATCCGTACTTGATGCCAGATTATTGGCAGTTCCCAACCGTATCGATGGGTCTAGGCCCGATCATGTCGATCTATCAAGCACACATTCAAAAGTACTTGATGAACCGTGGCCTGATCAAAGAAGAAAACCGTAAAGTTTGGGCTTACCTCGGTGATGGTGAGATGGATGAGCCTGAAAGTACAGGTGCCATTTCACTTGCAGGCCGTGAAAAGCTCGACAACCTGATTTGGGTCGTGAACTGTAACTTACAGCGTCTAGATGGCCCAGTTCGTGGTAACGGTAAAATTATTCAAGAACTTGAATCATTGTTCCGTGGTGCAGGCTGGCGTGTGATTAAGGTGGTATGGGGTCGTCATTGGGATCCGCTACTGGCAAAAGATGATTCAGGTGCCTTAAAAGCGGTGATGGAAGAAGCGGTTGATGGTGACTTCCAGCGCTATCAAGTGAAAGGCGGTGCGTATACGCGTGCGCATTTCTTTGGTAAATATCCTGAAGCTGAAGAGTTGGTTCGCAACTTAAGCGATGAAGATATTGATAACCTGAACCGTGGTGGTCATGACCCATTCAAAGTGTATGCGGCTTATGCCGAAGCGATGAAGGAAACAGGTCAGCCAACAGTTATCTTGGCAAAAACAGTCAAAGGTTATGGTTTGTCGGAAGAGATTGAAGCAGTCAACAAGACGCATCAAATCAAGAAAATGCAGCTTGAGTCGTTGAAATATGTACGTAACCGTTTCAACTTGCCATTTACCGATGAACAGCTTGAAGAAGTGCCATTCTATCGTCCGAGTGAAAACTCGCCTGAATTGAAATACATGAAGGCGCGTCGTGAGGCATTGGGTGGTTATTTACCTGCACGTCGTAAAGAAAGTGAGCAGCTGGCGATTCCTGAGTTGTCTGTGTTTGATGCGGTACTGAAAGGCAGTGGCGGTAAAGAACAATCGACGACTATGTTGATGGTGCGTTTGATTTCTTCGTTATTGAAAGAAAAAGCCATTAAAGACCGTGTCGTGCCAATCGTACCAGATGAAGCGCGTACTTTTGGTTTGGAAGGTATGTTCCGTCAGTTGGGGATCTATGCAGCGCATGGTCAAAAATATACCCCTGAAGACCAAGAGCAGTTGATGCACTATCGTGAAGCCAAAGATGGTCACATGTTACAAGAAGGGATTAACGAAGCAGGTGCGATGAGTGCTTGGGCTGCGTTAGGAACCAGTTATTCAACCAATAACTTGCCAATGATTCCGATGTATATGTACTACTCGATGTTTGGTTTCCAACGGATTGGTGATATTGCATGGGCGGCAGGTGATGCGCAGGCGCAAGGTTTCTTGCTCGGTGCAACTGCGGGTCGTACAACACTGAACGGCGAAGGTTTACAGCACCAAGATGGTCATTCACACATCTTGGCAAATACGATTCCAAACTGTATCTCTTATGACCCATGTTTTGGTTATGAGTTGGCAGTGATCGTACATGATGGTTTAAAACGCATGTACGTGAACCAAGAGCGCGTGTTCTATTACTTAACAGTAATGAATGAAAACTACGAACATCCAGCTATTCCTGAAGGTGCTGAAGAAGGCATTAAACGTGGTATGTATCTCTTCGAAGAAGATGAGAAGGCAACGGTTCAGTTGATGGGTTCAGGTGTGATTCTGCGCGAAGTTATTAAAGCGGCGAAAATCCTTCGTGATGAATATCAAATTCATTCAAACGTATGGAGCGTCACTAGCTTTAACGAATTAGCTCGTGATGGTATGGCGTGTGAAGAATACAACCGCTTACATCCGTTGGCTGAAGATACGAAAGAAGCTTGGGTCTCTCAATTACTTCGTGAAAAAGACGGTATTGTGGTATCGGCAACTGATCACATGCGTGCGTATAGCGAACAAATCCGTGCCTATCTTCCAGACAATCGTCCATTTGTTGCATTAGGTACAGATGGTTATGGTCGTTCAGATACACGTGGCAACTTACGTAGCTACTTTGGTGTCGATGCTGCACATATTGTGGTAGCAACATTGAAAAAACTCGCGGATGAAGGCGAAGTTGATGCACGTTTAGTTAAAGATGCCATCTCAAGCTTTGAACTAGATACTGACCGTCCAGTGGCATGGGCTCCGCAGGAAACGCCGGAACTGCATGCTGTGGCTGACTACAAAGAGGAGAACTAATCATGCAAATTACGACTCCTGATATTGGTGTAGATAAAGCAACGGTCGCTGAGATTTTAGTGAAAGTCGGCGACACCATTAGCGTTGATGACAGCATTGTGTTGTTAGAGTCTGACAAAGCCTCTGTTGAAGTGCCAAGCACTTTGGCAGGCGTGGTGAAAAGCATTGCAGTTAATCTGGGTGACAGTGTTGCTGAAGGTGCTGTGCTGATCGAGTTGGAAGCAGAAGGTCAAAGTGCTGCTACAGCTGAGCCAGTACAAAATGCAACTGAAGACCATGCAGCAGAACCAACTCCGGTTGTGGAAGCAGAACAAGCTGCAGCAGCACCTGTTGCAGCCAATGCTCCTCAGTCGCAAAGTATCGATGTGCAAGTCCCTGATATTGGCGTAGAGAAAGCTACGGTGAGTGAGATTTTGGTCTCTGTCGGTGATGAGATTGATGTTGATCAAAGCATTATCGTGGTGGAATCAGACAAAGCGACAGTCGAAGTCCCAAGTACTGTATCAGGCCGTGTTGAATCGATCACGATCAGTGCTGGCGATGTAGTGAAAGAAGGTGTAGTGATTTTAACGGTGAAAACGGCGGCTTCATCTGCTGCGGTTGAATCGGCTGCTGTGCAAGAAACTGCACAGCCTGTTGCTGCACCTGTTGTTGCAGAAGCAACACCAGCGCCGTCTACGGCTACAGCGTCTGGACCTGTAGAAATTGCAGTGCCTGATTTAGGTGTTGATAAAGCAGCAGTGGCTGAAATTTTAGTCGCTGTGGGTGATGTGGTTGAAAAAGACCAAAGCATCATCGTGGTGGAATCAGACAAAGCAACGGTAGAAGTACCAAGCTCTACCGCTGGTAAAATCACCGCGATTCATGTTCAGTTAGGGCAAAGTGTCTCTGAAGGCGTCGCTTTAGTGACGATTGACGCCGAAGGTCAAGCTGTTGCGGCACCCGCGCCAGCAACGAAACCTGCTCCAGCAGTAGCACAGCCTACGACAGTTGCTCCAAAAGCTGAAAGCAAAGTTGAAGCAGCAGCACCGCAACCACAAGGCGCAGATAAACTCACCAAAGAGCAAAATGCTGCCAATACCAAAGTGTATGCAGGACCGGCCGTTCGTAAGCTTGCACGTGAATTGGGTGTGGTTTTGGCAGAAGTCAAAGCATCGGGCCCGCATGAGCGTTTAATGAAAGAAGATTTATTCGCTTATGTAAAAACCCGTTTGACTACTCCGCAAGCGGCACCTGCAGCTCAAGCTGTGGCACAGGTTTCAGGCTTGCCGAAATTACCAAGCTTTGATGCTTTTGGTGGTGTCGAAGAGAAAGTTTTGACACGTTTACAACAAGTGTCGATTCCGCAATTGTCTTTAAACAATTTTATCCCGCAAGTGACGCAATTCGATGCTGCGGATATTACCGATCTTGAAGCTTGGCGTAATGATTTAAAAGCTAACTTTAAGAAAGAAGGTATTGGCTTAACCATTATGGCTTTCATCATCAAAGCAGTGGCTTATTTGTTGAAAGAAGAGCGTGAATTTGCAGGTCATTTGTCTGATGATGGCAAGTCAGTATTGCTACGCAATGAAATCCACATGGGGATTGCCGTGGCAACGCCTGATGGTTTGACCGTGCCTGTACTGCGTAATCCAGATCAAAAATCGATTAAGCAGATTGCAATTGAGCTGGGTGAACTGAGTCAAAAAGCACGTGACAAAAAACTGTCGCCGAAAGATCTACAAGGTGCGAACTTTACCATTACCAGTCTGGGTTCAATTGGTGGTACGGCATTTACACCGCTGGTTAATTGGCCACAGGTGGCGATTTTAGGTATTTCACCTGCAACTATGCAGCCGGTGTGGAATGGTGAAGGCTTTGATCCACGTTTGATGCTGCCGCTGTCATTGTCATACGATCACCGTGTAATTAATGGTGCGGATGCTGCACGTTTTGCCAATAAACTGACGAAGCTGCTCAAAGATATCCGAACTTTATTGATCTAATCTGACCTGTTTAAGTTTCAAAATGAACCCTGCTTTGGCAGGGTTTTTTTATGGCGTCGTGGTGGTGGACTGACAAAGCCAATCAGGAAGTTCAATGGGTGAAGGGTAGAGCTTTAATGCCGAGTTTGCGTTGAGGTTATAGGTGAGTGGAAGCGTACGATGTGGCTGCGCCGTCGACCAAAGCTTTTGTCGTAAATGTTCAAAGCGTTGAAAGTCTTTTAAAAATAAGCCCCAAAACTTTTCATAATGCTCAAGTTCTTGCACATGTTGATGCTGATATGCATGTGTTTGACCGTGTTGGTGCTGAAAGTCATAGCCCATCAGCCAAATACGCTGCGGTTGAAAGAGATGTGCGAGTGAATAGGCTTGAAGGCCGCAATTATTACCATAAACAAAGTGCGGTGAATGAAATAACTCCGCTTGCGTGTCGATGCGCACGGTTTTGAGATTGATCACTTCATGTTCAGGATATGGCCGGTTGTGACCTAAACCACATCCGCTAATGATGTCACCTTGAAAGCAGGCTTTGAGCATGGGTTGATACTGTAACCACCATGCATAGTCTGAATGATGGGCAATTTGAGCCTGAGGAAGTTGAAGAAAACTTTGATTACAGCAAATGATCAGCAGCTTTTTTGAGGGCTGAATGGTGGCTAAGTCAAAACTGAGCTGAGACGGGCCGCCTGCAATGATTAATACATCTTGCACATGCATATAGTGTTGAATAAATTCTTGAAATTTTTGATTATTGTTTTGCATATCAAATTGAGTCATCGAAAATTAAAATTGCGAAAACATGCATTCCTCGCTAGAATAGCATTACTTCATTGGGGAGTAGCCGCTTTTTACGCAAAGTAAGAAGGTGATGGTCAACATATTTGCTCTAAAACGAGCATGGTCATCATAGCAAAGAACCAAATGAGCTCTTCGTAGCTTTCTTTTGTTGGCAAGACCTTTGATTTATCACTCTGCACATTGGCTAGCAGGAGGGATAAGTCATCGGTATATGTTATTGCTAGCCAGAGAAATGCACCATGTTAACAGCTTTCTTCATTTCCCTTGCTGTTGTTGCCCTGTCAGAAATGGGTGATAAAACACAATTACTTGCCTTACTGCTTGCTGCACGTTTTCGTAAACCCGTTCCGATTTTAATTGCAATTTTCCTCGCGACTGTGGTGAACCACGGGGTTTCTGCTGTGCTGGGTCAATGGATTACCACCGTTTTAAGCCCAACCGTTTTATTGTGGATTGTTTCTCTGGGCTTTATTGCTATGGCGGTGTGGATGTTGATCCCCGATCAATTGGATGATGAATCTGAAAGTATCAATAAATGGCAAAAATATGGGGTTTTTGGTGCCACTTTCGTTTTGTTCTTCTTGGCTGAGATTGGAGATAAAACCCAAATTGCCACAGTTGCACTGGCTGCACGCTTTGACAGTATTGGCTGGGTGACTTTGGGGACGACACTAGGCATCATGTTGGTTAATGCGCCTGCGGTATTTATTGGGAACAAACTAGCAGAAAAACTACCGATTTCACTGATTCATAAAATTGGCGCCCTAGTATTCTTGGTGATTGGTTTGGCTGCGTTGGCACAACACTATTTATTTTAAATAATGATCTCACCATATTAAAAATACATGAAATCCTGAGTTAAAAACTCAGGATTCTTTGCCAATAAATGAGACCCAATTCACTGATATTTCAGATAATATTGACTGAATATTTATTGTAAGTTTCCCTAAATAAATATATGTTATTAACCTATAGAATATATTTTTTTTGATAAAAAATTTGGGGAATGGGAATGGCTTTCGAACGCACAACATCACAGGTACTTTATGATGATGGAAAGCATAAATGTATTAGCTTTACCAGCTTGGTAAAAGGCGAGGGCGTACAGGCGAACCAGTTCCTGATTTTGGATAATGAGCGCGCAGCGGTGCTCGATCCGGGTGGTGACTTGACCTATGTCCCACTGACTATGGAACTGAATAAATATACCCGTTTGACCAATCTTGACTATGTGATGGCCTCGCATCAGGACCCAGACATTATTACCTCGATGCCGCGTTGGTTGGTTTATACTGACGCCAAAGTGGTGGCATCTAAGCTGTGGGCGCGTTTCTTACCACATTTAAACTCTGCATTTATGAGTGACCGGATGAAAGGCAACTGGTTGGATCGTCTGATTGAACTGCCAGATCATGGTCAGGTGATTCCATTAGGCAACAGTCATTTGGTGGCTGTTCCTGCACATTTCCTACATTCGGTTGGTAACTTCCAATTTTATGACCCGATTGCCAAAATTTTATTCTCAGGGGATATGGGCGCATCTATGGTGGATGATGCCTCTAAACCTTTAGAAAATTTTGCCGCTCATATTCCTAAAATGAAAGGCTTCCATCAGCGCTACATGTGTTCGAACAAAGTGATCCGTCTGTGGGTCAACATGGTACGGACGATGGATGTGGAAATGATCGTACCGCAGCACGGCACGCCATTTATTGGTAAAGAACAGATCAACCAATTCTTAGATTGGATCGAAACCTTGCAGTGTGGTGTCGATTTAATGGATGAAACAGTCTTTACTTGCCCAGTATAATGACTTGAAAATTCAGAAAAAATAATTGAGTTTGCAGATAACATTTTTTAGTATTTTTCGTCCATAAAATAAGCTTTTAGATGACGAGAATAGATAAAAATGTTGTCTCAAATACCGACTCAGGATGCATGTTTAACCTGTGGAGCATGTTGTGCCCACTATCGCGTTTCTTTTTATTGGGCAGAAGGGCTGAATATGCCCGAACATTATACTGAACCGGTTAATGCCGTGTATTCATGTATGGCGGGCACCAATCAAACACAGTCTCGTTGTATCGCTTTGGGTGGGAAAATTGGGCAAGCAGTGAGTTGTAGGGTGTACGAGGCTCGGAGTTCCACATGTAAAAGTGTGCAGATAGCTGATGAGCAATGTAATAAAGCACGCATCGCGCATCAAATGATTCCATTGATCAGTATTCCACTGCATGACGCTGAAAATGATGAAGATTTCGATCAAGTCAGTTAAGGCTTTAGTTCCAGAATAAATTTATTGAAATTAAGCGGTAGAGTCTTCGGATTCTGCCTGTATTGAACAAGTTGCTGACTAACCCTCAGTGTATTCTTGCTGAAAACAGCATATTCGATGGTTAATATTGAAAACTCCGTAAAGAATTGCCGCAATTAAAATGAAAATTGAACGGAAATTTGTATATAATGGCTCACGGAAATTACCAGCGAGACTGTTATGTTGACCATCGTTCAAGAAGCCCTAACCTTTGATGATGTCTTATTACTCCCTGCCTATTCTACTGTTCTCCCAAAAGATGTCTCTCTTAAGACACGTTTCACACGTGGCATCAATTTGAATATTCCACTTGTTTCTGCTGCGATGGATACTGTGACTGAATCACGTATGGCAATTGCAATGGCGCAAAACGGTGGTATCGGTATCCTGCATAAAAACATGGATATTGCTGCACAAGCTGCAGAAGTTCGCCGCGTGAAAAAATTTGAAGCAGGTATGGTGAAAGACCCAATTACCGTTACACCAGAAACGACTGTACGTGAGCTGATTGCTTTAACTCAAGCAAATAACATCAGCGGTGTACCAGTGGTGAAAGACGGTCAAGTGGTGGGTATTGTTACTGGTCGTGACACTCGTTTTGAAACCAATCTTGAGCAACCTGTTAGTAACATCATGACAGGTCATGATCGTTTGGTAACTGTTCGTGAAAACGAATCAAAAGAAAATATCCAAGCATTACTTCAAAAACACCGTATTGAAAAAGTCCTTGTTGTAAATGACAACAACGAACTGAAAGGTTTAATCACGGTTACTGATTTCCGTAAAGCTGAAAACTATCCAAACAGCTGCAAAGATGACTTAGGTCGTTTACGCGTTGGCGCTGCAGTTGGTACAGGTGCAGAAACACCAAGCCGTGTAGAAGCATTGGTAGAAGCGGGTGTTGATGCGATTGTTGTTGATACTGCACATGGTCACTCTGCAGGTGTAATTGAACGTGTACGTTGGGTTAAAGCCAACTATCCACAAGTTCAAGTGATTGGCGGTAACATCGCGACTGGTGATGCAGCTCTTGCATTATTAGATGCTGGCGCAGATGCAGTGAAAGTGGGTATTGGCCCAGGTTCAATCTGTACTACACGTATTGTGGCTGGTATTGGTATGCCGCAAATCTCTGCGATTGACAGCGTTGCCAATGCACTAAAAGATCAAATTCCATTGATTGCAGACGGTGGTATCCGTTTCTCTGGTGATATGGCAAAAGCGATTGGTGCCGGTGCGAGTACCATCATGGTAGGTTCATTGATGGCGGGTACTGAAGAAGCACCGGGCGAAGTTGAATTCTTCCAAGGTCGTTACTACAAAGCGTATCGTGGTATGGGTTCATTGGGTGCGATGGCAGGTGCAACAGGTTCTGCTGACCGTTATTTCCAAGACTCAAAAGCAGGCGCTGAAAAACTTGTACCAGAAGGTATTGAAGGTCGCGTACCGTACAAAGGCCCAATGGGTAACATCGTTCATCAAATGATGGGTGGTTTACGTTCATCTATGGGTTATACCGGTTCTGCGGTGATCGATGACTTACGTAAAAATGCACAGTTTGTCAAAATTACTGCGGCAGGTATGTCTGAATCTCACGTACATGACGTGACTATTACTAAAGAAGCACCAAACTACCGTGTTGGTTGATATTTAGTAGCTTTTAGCCGAAAAGGCCGTCATTAATATGACGGCCTTTTTGTTTTTGGTGTAAAGTATTTGCAGTAAAAAGTGATGATTAAGATCACCATTAAGAAGTGAGTACAACATGAGTTATTTTGGTACAGATGGCATTCGTGGCAAATTCGGTGAATTGCCTATTACCCCTGAATTTGCATTAAAACTAGGATTTGCCGCAGGTAAAGTATTAAAACAATACAGTAAAAAAGCAAAGCCCATCGTTGTACTAGGTAAAGATACCCGATTATCGGGCTATATTTTAGAGTCAGCATTACAAGCCGGTTTAAACGCAGCAGGTGTTTATGTTCATTTGCTGGGTCCATTACCTACACCCGCAATTGCCCATTTAACCCGTGCATTACATGCCAGCTTAGGCATCGTGATCTCGGCGTCGCATAACCCTTATTTTGATAATGGCATTAAGTTCTTCTCGAGCGAAGGTAAAAAATTGCCGGATGAAATTCAAGAAGCCATTAACAAAGAACTTGAAAATGACTTGGTGATCGAAGACCCAGCAAACTTAGGTAAAAGTGTGCGTGTGAAGGATGCCAATGGTCGTTATATCGAGTTTTGTAAATCAACCTTCCCGTACCATTTTGACCTGACAGGCTTAAAAATTGTGGTGGACTGTGCCAATGGTGCAGCCTATAGCGTTGGCCCTTCGGTGTATCGTGAACTGGGTGCAAAAGTGATTGCGCTGTTTAACGAACCGGATGGTTTGAATATCAATAAAGACTGTGGTTCGACGCATCCTGAGTTTTTACAAAAAGCAGTGGTTGAACATCAGGCGGATTTAGGGATTGCCTTTGACGGTGATGCTGACCGCGTGATTATGGTCGATAAAAATGGTCAGCAAATTACTGGTGACCATATTCTCTATATTTTAGCCACTCAAGCGAGTCAAAAACCTGCGGGTATCGTGGGTACTGTGATGAGCAATATGGCGCTTGAAATTGCTTTAGATCAAGCCAAAGTGCCGTTGCTTCGTGCCAAAGTCGGTGACCGCTATGTTTTACAAGGCCTAGAAGAAAAGGGTTGGGTAACGGGCGGTGAGCCATCAGGTCATATCTTGACTTTGGACAAGAGCACCACAGGTGATGCGATCATTGCTTCACTTCAGGTGTTAACGGTGATGGTTGAACAAGGCAAAGCCTTGCATGAACTTGTGGAAGGTTTTGAATTATTGCCAAACGTATTAGTGAATGTACGCCTTGCAGCGATGTTTGACCCGTATGCTGTACCAGCTTTGGTGTCTGAATTTGAAAAAGCTGAAGCTCAGCTTAAAGGGCGTGGTCGCATCTTGATTCGTAAATCAGGCACAGAGCCGGTCATTCGTGTCATGGTTGAAGGTAATGACCTTGAAGAAGTCACCGCGTTGGCAAATCATTTGGCCGATGCTGTTCGTGCCAATGCAGCTTAAATGAAGAGGGGAAATTGCATGAATGATGTGATTAAGGACTTAAGTGAACTGCGTTTAACTTATCAAAAAGGTGAGTTGCATGAAGATCAGGTGAACCATGATCCACATGAGCAGTTTTTATTATGGTTTAACCATGCCTTAGCTGCACAACTGCATGAACCCTATGCTATGTCTTTGGCTACGGCAAATGCCCAAGGTCGTCCGCACGTGCGGACGGTCTTGTTGCGCGGTGCGACCCATGCAGGTTATGACTTCTACACCAACTATGACAGTCAAAAAGGCAATGATCTGCTCGATAATCCTTATGCAGAATTATTGTTTTATTGGCAAGAGCAGGAGCGTCAAATTCGGGTCAGTGGTCGTGTGGAAAAGATTTCTCTTGAAGAATCGACGGATTATTACCATAAACGACCGCGTGACAGCCAAATCGCAGCACACATTAGCACTCCACAAAGTGGTGTTATCGCCAGTCGTGAAGAATTACAACAGCGGTTCCAAAATTTGCATGATCAAGTGGAAACTAAAGACGTATTGGCGAAACCTGAGTTTTGGGGTGGCTATCGTTTAGTTCCAGATTATTATGAATTTTGGCAAGGCCGTCCGAATCGTTTACATGATCGTTTGAGTTATGAACAACAGGATGGTCAATGGGTTCTACAGCGACTGATGCCATAAATGTCTAAACTTTTAATTCAACAAAGACCCTATTTGACACGCCCTGAAGATATTCAGGGCGTTGCGCCGTTTATTGCGGATTTATTGGCACGTCGAGGGGTTTCTTCCGCACAAGAGCTGGAATTGAAGCTTAAGCACTTACATGCGCCAAACTTAAAGGGTTTAGAGCAAGCGATTGAAATAATCGATCAAGCAATTGATACTCAAAAGAAAATCGTCATTGTTGGTGATTATGATGCCGATGGTGCAACCAGTACTGCATTGATGGTCTTGGCACTGCGTGACATGGGCGCGGATGTTGAATATCTAGTTCCAGATCGTTTTAAGTATGGTTATGGCCTGACACCCGCCATTGCTGATTTGGCCTTCGTGAGCCTTACACCAGATGTGCTGATTACGGTCGATAATGGTATTTCGAGCCATGCTGGTGTAGCGCAGGCACAGGCACATGGTATGCAGGTGATCATTACAGACCATCACCTGACTACGAAGGAAACACCACAAGCAGAAGCGGTGGTAAATCCCAATCAGTTGGGATGTGAATTTCCAAGTAAAGCCTTGGCTGGTGTGGGTGTCGCATTTTATGTGTTGGCAAATTTGGCCAGTATGCGCAAAAAAAATGCTAAATCCACAGCCAACCTCAGCCAATATTTGGACTTGGTGGCCTTAGGCACTTATGCCGATGTTGCAAGTCTAGATCTGAATAATCGGATTTTGATCGATGCTGGTTTGAAGCGGATTCAGCAAGGACTATGTCGTCCAGGGATCAGTGCATTATTGGATATCGCTGGTCGTGATCCCGCACAGTTAAAAGCACAGGACTTGGGCTTTGTAGTTGGCCCACGACTCAATGCAGCTGGGCGTATGGAGACTATGGATATTGGGATTGAGTGTCTGATTGCGGCAGATTTAAGTACGGCTTATCCGATTGCGCAGCAGTTGAATCAACTCAATATTGAAAGACGCCAAGTCGAAGGGCAGATTAAACAGGAAGCTCTGGCTGAGTTAGAACATATTCAGCTTGATCAGGATAACTTACCTGCAGCCTTGATCATGTTTGAACAGCATTGGCATCAAGGGGTAATTGGGATTGTTGCAGGGCGTTTGAAAGAACAATTCCATAGACCTGCAATCGTCTTTGCCGCAGATGAAGATGGCGTACATATTAAAGGTTCTGCGCGTTCGATTGAAGGTATTCATATTCGAGACAGTATTGAGCGTATTGCTGAATTATATCCGCATTTGGTGAGTCATTTTGGTGGGCATGCTGCCGCGGCAGGACTAACCATTCAAAAGCAGCATTTTTCTGAATTTAAAACTGCCTTTGAGGCACTGATCGCTGCGCAAGATGAAAGTTTATTTCAGGCGACTATTTGGACAGATGGTGAATTGCCTGATTCGGCCATTAATGTCGAAACCGTCGATCTGCTACAAAATTTAAGTCCATGGGGACAAAAATTTCCTGCACCGGTCTATGAAGGTCTATTTAAAGTTTTAGATTATCGTTGGTTGAAAGATGTGCATCTGAAATTAAAACTTGCTTTAGATAATGGCTTAATGGTGGACGCAATTGCATTTAATGCGGCAGAAAAGTATGAATTTAATCCTATGCAAGATCAAATCCGCTTGGTCTACGAACTCGATAAAAATGAATTTAGAGGAAATGTCAGTGTTCAATTGAGAGTTTTACACTTGGCTCAATAAATTCTATTTTTACAGGCAAATAAAAAAACCGCTCAGAAGAGCGGTTTTTTTTATGTTTTTGACTTCAATGGATTAGAAGCGGTATTTCGCTGCTACACCAAATGAATTGTAGTCATTGTTGCCAACTTCACCGAAACCAACACGACCTTCAAGGCTCACTTGTTGGTTGAAGAATTTACGTGCATTGATCCCTACTTCGTTACGATCAGTGACATCGTTGTTGTAGTAGTCAGCACCAACACTGAATGTTTTGTCGATGAAGTAATCCGCTGCTAGATTGAATTCATCTAGATCACCGAATGCTGCACCCGCTTCAAGGTTGATGTCTTTACCATTACTTAAAGTTGTTACGTATTTAGCACGTAAAGTTGGATCTACGCCGTCATCTTCATCGTTATCCCAACCTTTCACACCAACTGCAACTAAGAAGCCTGGTGCAGGAAGATAACCGACTTCAGCGCCGTAGTAAGTTGTATCGTTGTCTACTGTGCCGAATGGAGTGTCAACTTCGACATTATTACGGCTTACATCACCAGATACATAGAAATCCGAGTTTGGTACGAAGTATTCGATACCAACGCCATAAGTATTGTCGTCAACATTGCCACGGTCAGCGAAAGTTGCGTGTGCATTTACGTTACTTGCACGGTTTAAGAATGCAGCTTCTGCAAGAGGAGCGTTACGCGTTTGAACAGGGTTGAAGTAATAAGTACCGTTTACACCAAATTCACTGCCAGAGCTTCCATTATCTGGGTCGATGTAACCAGCTGAAGCGCCTACTTCTGCTTGATAAGCATGAGCTGTACCTGTAATAGCAAGTGCAGAAAGAAGTGCTGAAGCAATTGCGAGTTTTTTCATGGAAACTACCCCTCTAAATTGTTTGGCTAAATTTAATACATTTTTTGTTACAAGTTTTAGTCTAGAGAATTTTTAAAGATGGTCAATCGCTGCAAAGTTGCAGAACTGTGTATTCGGTAATTTTATGTAATTTTAATTACTTAAGATGTTGAAAAATATATAATTATTATTAATGTTTTGTTTTATTAAAACTGTGTAGATATTATGAATTTGTAGATTATTTGGTCAATAACTGGACTTTTTTTAAAGTAAATATTACATCCAAAAGAAAAAAGCACCTCAATTTTGAGGTGCTTTTTTATGCACATTCCTAATTCAAACGAAATTAGAAACGGAAAGTTGCATTGATGTTGAACGCTTGAACGTCGTCACCAAAACCAACCTGACCACCGATTGCTAGGTTCGGGTTAAGGAAGTATTTTGAACGGATAGCGAAGAAATCCGTGTCTACATCACCATCATCTTCGATGTTGTAAGATGCACCCACGCTAAATGCTTGGTCGAAGTAGTAGTCTGCACCAATCGTAACAGAATCTAAATCACCAAAAGCACCATCTGCTTCCAGGTTGATGTATTGACCATTGTTCAGAGGCGCAACATATTTTGCTTTGACAGCAAAACGGTTGTCTTCGTCTTCATCGTTGTCGCCTTGATAGCCATCAATACCAACAGCAAGTAAAAGGTTAGAGACAGGTAAATAACCTACTAATGCGCGGTATGTTGTTGAATCATAGTCGTCTTTATAAGAACCTGACCAACTAGGGAATTTATAATTTTCTTGGTATTTAACTCGAGAAGTACCAATTTCACCATTTACATAAAATTGTTGATAGTAGTATTCGATACCCGCCGAAATCGAATGTGTATCTTGTTCATCTTTGCCTGAACCAAATTCTGAAATAGACTCATCAAATGCAATATAATCAACGCTTTCTTTACGATTAAAAGCATATTGCGCATAGACGTTGCTGTTATGTCCAAGGAATGCGGCTTCATTTAACGGACCATTACCAGTTTTTACTGACTCAAAGTACAATGTACCTTTTACATCAACAGAATGATCTGAATCTGTATAGTCATCATCCCAATCAGTATATGTATAGCCACCATCAATTTGCGCATCATAAGCAAAAGTTGATGAAGTGATAACAGCTAATCCTAGTGCAAGTAATGTCTTTTTCATAAAACCCTCGAAACATTATTGTTGTAAATAAAATGTAATAAATAGTAACGCGAGCGTATTGTTCATATTATGTGCATTGAAGTCAATGATTTGGATGATCAATCTGGCTGAAACTGTGCAAATGCTCTGTGATATAATAGGCGGCTATTTAAGCCAAATTTTTTGATTGAGAGTAATTCACGTGGAAATTAATCCGTATCTATTACAGCTAAAAGACTTAAACGACCGTGGTCAAACATTACGGGGGTATCTTTGACTACGATCTGAAAAAAGAGCGTTTAGAAGAGGTTCTACGTGAGCTGGAAGACCCAGCAATTTGGAATGATCAAAGCCGTGCGCAAGCAATGGCAAAAGAAAAAGGTGAACTCGAAAACGTCATTAACGTGCTCGAAGGGCTTTCAACTCAACTAGAAGATGCCCAAGCGATGTTGGATCTTGCGGTTGAAGCAGAAGAAGAAAGCTTACTTGCAGATGTGCAAGCAGAGTTAACTTCAGCGGAAGCAGAACTTGCGAAATTAGAATTCCGTCGTATGTTCAGTAATCCGATGGACCCGAACCCATGCTATGTCGAAATTCAAGCAGGTTCAGGTGGTACTGAAGCACAGGACTGGGCATCGATGTTACTACGTATGTATCTACGTTGGATTGAACGTCATGGTTTTAAAGCAGAAGTGATGGAAGAGTCTGATGGTGATGTGGCAGGGATCAAGTCTGCAACGATCCGTGTAGAAGGTGAGTATGCATATGGTTGGTTACGTACAGAATCTGGCGTACACCGTTTAGTCCGTAAGTCACCTTTTGACTCGGGTAACCGTCGCCATACTTCATTCTCAGCGGTTTTTGTATCGCCTGAAATTGATGACAATATTGAAATTGAAATCAATCCTGCTGATGTTCGTACTGATACCTATCGTGCATCTGGTGCGGGTGGTCAGCACATTAACAAAACAGACTCTGCAGTACGTTTAACTCACGCTCCAACAGGGATTGTGGTGGCATGTCAGAACCAACGTTCACAGCACGCCAACCGTGACCATGCTTGGAAACAGTTACGTGCAAAATTGTACGAACTTGAGATGCAAAAACGTAATGATGCGGCACAAGCGTTGGAAGACACCAAGTCCGATATCGGTTGGGGCAGCCAAATTCGTTCATACGTTTTAGATGACTCGCGTATTAAAGACTTACGTACCAGTGTGGAAAGTTCAAACACCGGCGCGGTACTTGATGGTGATTTAGATAAGTTTATTGAAGCCAGCCTCAAACAAGGTTTGTAATTTAAATTTATATAGAAAACAAAGTTCTATCTGTTTTTGATCATCATATCTAAAAAAATCGATATAAAAATCGAAAAAATACGATATAGTGTATTCAAGATGCTGAATAGAACTTTGTTGTCCAAATTTTTATTTAATTAAACCCGTTTAAATTATGGATATTGATTTAATTTTTAAAGCACTTGCCAATCCGACTCGACGTCAAATCTTGGAATGGTTGAAAACACCTGAACAATTTTTGTCAGAAGAACAATGTGGCGGCTTTAATCGTGGTGTATGCGCTGGCAATATCGAAAAACTCGGTAATGTTTCGCAGTCTACGATGTCTAATCATTTGTCTGTGTTACAACAGGCGGGCTTAATTCAAGCCGAGAAATATGGTCAATGGTCGTATTTTTCGCGCAATGAAGAACTCATTCAGCAATATATTGATTATCTGCAGAACTCACTTTAAATCATTTTTCGCATTTGAAGTGTTAGGCGAGACATATATGGCTGAACTTAATACTCCTCTCATTTTGGGTGATTTACACCTCAAAAATCGCGTTGTAATGGCGCCACTAACCCGTAGTCGTGCAACCATTGACCGTGTTCCAACGCCGATGATGGCTGAATATTATGCACAGCGTGCAAGTGCTGGATTAATCATTTCAGAAGCAACAGTCATTTCAGAAGCAGCTAATGGCTATTTGCAGACGCCGGGTTTATTTACCGATGCTCAAGTTCAGGGCTGGAAATTGGTGACCCAAGCCGTACATGAACAGCAAGGTTTAATTGTGGCACAATTGTGGCATGTCGGACGTGTCTCACATCCCGACCTTTTGAATGGTGATACACCAGTTTCTGCCAGTGCGGTACAACAGGCGGGTTATGTCAGTCTGCTTCGCCCAAAACGCGAATATGTCGTGCCACGTCCATTAGAGATTGCAGAAATCAAAAGCATTGTAGAACAATACAAACAGTCTGCGATCAAAGCCAAAGAAGCCGGTTTTGATGGTGTGGAATTGCATGCGGCCAATGGTTATTTGATCGATCAATTCCTACAAAGCAAAACCAATTTACGTGAAGATGAGTATGGTGGTTCTGTAGAAAACCGCGCACGTTTATTGCTTGAAGTGGTGGATGCGCTGATCGAAGTGTGGGGGGCAGGTCGTGTAGGTGTGCATCTTGCGCCGCGTGGTGATGAACACGACATGGGCGATCATGATCCACGTGAAACCTTTGGCTATGCTTTAGAGCAGTTGGGGCAGAGGAAGATTGCATTTTTCTTTACCCGTGAATATCTGGCGGATGACAGTATTAGTGACTATCTGAAACAGCGCTCAAATGGTGTGCCATATATTGCCAATATGCGTTTAAGCCGTGAAGATGCTGTAGATTTATTGGCCTCAGGTAAAGCCGATGCGGTGTCTTTTGGTAAAGCTTATATTGCCAATCCAGATTTGTTTGAACGTTTGCTAGCGAATGCTGCACTGAATGAATTGCAGTTGGAAAATATGATTGGAACAGATGTAGCCGAAGGCTATATTGATTATCCAAGCATGAAAAATAAATTTGGTTCAGGTCGTTCAACCTATTAATCGACACTTGAATACGCATTATCCATTAACATGTGGATAATGCTCTGATATATTCTGCCGATTCAAACCGTTTTTGAGCGTAATAATTTGACTACTCCTTTTTGGTATAACGCAGCTTTGGCGCTGATTAAGCCGCTATATCAATGGCGCATCAAAAAACGTGCTGAAGATTTCCAACTATATCAGCAAGAGTGTCTTGAGCGCTTTGGGCCATTTCAGCCAGTTAAAAACCGTAATGCAATTTGGTTTCATGTGGTTTCCGTCGGAGAAACCAACGCTGCGCAGCCGCTGATTGAACATTATCTCAAAGCAGGTCATCCGGTCTTAGTTACCAATACCACCAAAACCGGACAAGCGCGTGCGAAACAATTATTTTTAAAAGCACCGTATGAATCACTGTTTCAGGCCGTGTATTTGCCGGCAGATCAAAAAAAATTAGTCCGTCGTTTTATCGAAAAATATCAACCTAAAATGTTGGCTCTGGTCGAAACTGAACTCTGGCCAAATTTGATGATTGAAGCCGATCAGGCCAACGTTCCGTGTTTATTGATTAATGCCAGATTATCTGAAAAATCGGCGAAGGGTTATGGCAAAGTCCCGAGTTTGACGCAGCCGATGCTAAAGAGTTTGAAACAATTATTGGCGCAAGATCAGGCAACTTTAGCGCGATTTATTGAGTTGGGTGCAAACCCCCATACCAGTCAGGTCGTGGGAAGTATCAAATTTGATATTCATGCGCCCGATAGCTTTGTGCAACAAGCAGCGCAGTTGCGTCAAGATTGGACTTTGCAAGAGCGTAAAATCATTACCATTGCCAGTACGCATGCACCCGAAGAACAAAAACTGCTCGCGGCACTGCAGCCGATTTTGCAACAACAGCCTGAGCTGTTATGTATAGTCGTACCACGTCATCCTGAACGCTTTGATGAGGTTTTTGTAGAAGCGCAGAAACTGAATTTACGTACACAGCGCCGCAGTTTAAAGCAAACGATTCAGCCTGAAACGCAGGTATATTTGGCAGATAGTATGGGTGAATTATGGCTTTGGCTGGCACTGAGTCAGGCGTGTTTTGTCGGCGGGTCTTTAAATGAACCGGGCGGTGGACATAATATTTTGGAGCCCATTGCGTTGCATGTCCCGACAGTATTAGGTCAGCATTATTTTAATTTCCAAACCATTGTAGATGAGTTTGTAGCGGCCCATGCGGTTGTGGTTGTGCAGGATTTTGAGCAGGCGGCTAGTGCATTGGTTGAGATCATTCAAAATACTGCGAAAGCGCAGGCTTTAAATGATGCTGCTCAGCTGATTATGCAAAAGAATACAGGGTCATTGGCTCAACATATTCAAGTGATTGATCAGTACCTTTAAGTTTTAATTTTGCGATACATTAATTTTTATTAGGCAAGTTTTATCACGGCCTTATTTTATGGTGATCGTTGAACATCCTATTCGTAGGCATAATATACTTTTAAAGGATTAAAAGTAGCAAAAATCCTCTGTACGCTGAAGGTACTTCCTGTACCTCAGCGCACAGGCGACATCCATGTCGCCTGTCCTCAATGACATATGCTTTGCGTGAATTGATATGGTTATTTATGAACATCGTCTTGCTTGACCCACGTCAAACTGAATCTGAACTGTGGAGTATCAGTGCTAAACGTCAAATTGAGCATTTAAAAAACCATGTGAATATACAGGTGGGCGATACACTCAAAGTCGGGATTCGGGAAGGAAAGCGTTATTTAACCCAAATCGTCAGTATTGCGGATCACGGCATTCAACTTAAACCCTTACAAGAAGAAGAAGTACCTGCAAAGCATCCGGTGACTTTAATTGTGGCAATGCCTCGTCCGAAAGTGTTGCGCCGTCTGATCATGGATGCCGTCACTTTAGGTGTAGAAAAAATCATTCTGCTGCACAGTTATCGCGTGGATAAAAGCTATTGGCAGACCCCATTTTTACAGCAGCTCGATCACTATGTGACGTTGGGTTTGGAGCAGGCAGGTGACACCATTGCGCCCAAAATTGAATTGTATAAACGCTTTAAACCCTTTGTGGAGGATGTTTTACCGAGCAGGATCTCGTCAGACTATCCGGCTTATGTGGCGCATCCTTATGTTGAAGATGTGATGCCCGCAGGGATTCAACATGGATGTACGATCATTATTGGGCCTGAAGGTGGATTTATCCCTTATGAGGTCGATTTGCTCATAAAAAACGGTTGCCAAGCAGTCAGCTTAGGCAACCGAATTATCCGGACAGAAACTGTGATTCCGTACGTTTTAGGGCGATTATTTAGCTGTTGACGCTTCTGTCTCAGCTTGATCACCACGGTAAACTTTAACTTCCTGTACAGGGTAAGGAATTGAAATACCATTTTGATTGAATGCTTGGATAACGTGTTCTTGCACTTCACTGATTGAGTTCGCAGTGGTGGTTTCAGTGGTATCTACCCACCAACGGACATTCAGATTGACTGAGAAATCAGCCAAAGCATTTACGTTTACGGTAAACGCAGGTTGGCTCAAAATGGTTGGGTCTTTGTCCAAAATAGCCAAAACAATATTTTTAGCTTTCTGAATGTCATCTTCATAACCAATACCAACAACAAATTCACAACGACGACGTTGATAAGCGGTATTCACCGTTACCGCACTGGTGTAAACAGTCGCGTTTGGAATCACGATACGACGACCATCTGGAGAACGTAGGAAGGTTGCACGGATCTGAATATCTTCAACCGTACCTTCCATTCCTGACACAATAATGTCGTCACCGATTTTAAACGGTTCACCGAGGAGAATCAAAATACCCGACAGTAAGTTCTGGAAAATATCTTTAAACGCGAAACCGATTGCAACCGAACCAATCCCCAAGGCACTCATGAGCTGACCCGGTGTGAAACCAGGGATCGCAATGACCATTGCAATCAGGAAACCGAAGAACATAATGGCTGAGCTACCGACACGGTTCAGGACCAAAACTAGATTTTGTTTTGAATAAGAACGGTCAGTGAGCGCTTTACGAACAAAGAATCTAAAGAGTTTTGACAGTAGATAGAAGATCGTAAAAACAATTAATGCGATACAAATATAAGGCAGGCGTTCCCAAAATCCATCGACAAATTTATCGATCGTTGAGTATGCGTCATTATATTTAGAGGTATGTTCCAGCACGGTTTGTGCGGTTTTTTCTGTTGCCTCTTGCAAAAGTTGAGTCGTGCCTTGAGTGACATCACTCAAGGCATTTTCTTTTTCAGCCACGAGTTTTCCAAATGTTCAGATTTTTCGCTATTTTGCCTGAAATTAGTGGCGAAAATAACCCTCATTTACAGGCTTGCGAACAGATGTATCAAAATTCAGACAGGCTCAAATTCGGTCAGTGGCTTAGAAGTATTCAGTACCTTGTTGAATGATTTCTGTAGGCGATTCAATTTCTCCGCTACCCATCATATACGAGGTGATGCTACCTGTAGCCAAGAGCGACAAGACACTGATTAAAATCATCAACCATGCCAGAATTTTTTCCCAAACCGCAGCAGGGCGTGGCGCGCCGTATTGATTTACGGTCGGTGTGCCTGAGGCCAATAATAAATACAGGATAAAGAATAGATTGATCACGGGGATAAATAATAATAGTAGCAACCAACCGGCTTTATTGAGGTCATGCAGCCGACGCACGACAAAGACACAATAAAAATAAATGTAGAGAATAATAATCGCCAAATAGGCGAGGCCAGATACCCCTGTGAATATGCCAACAAATTGCTCATTTAACGCCATGGTATTGATGTTGAAAATACCCACGGCAAGGCTTAAAGCGATTATGGCAAAAAAGCTGATGATATTGAGAAAGCCATACCAACCAATCATGCTCAGTCGACCAAAACGTCCATCAGGTTTCAGGGGATTGTCCGATGTAGTGTTCGTCTGACGGGAAAAGAAAGAAGAGTCTTGGGTATTCATGCTTGGGTCAACTCAACGTGTATGGAAGAATAAAAATGCGGAATGCTGAGTAAAATTACCTTTGCATTATAGGTTCAAATGAACTGATCAGATACTGAATTGAAACATGTTTTTGTTGAAATTTTGCTCAAAAATATGCTTTAAATGGGAAAGAATAATACGACCAAAGCATGATTGCTGCGATTAAAAATTAATCGTCATACTGCTGTGATGCAGAAATTATAAAAGTAGAAATGTGGCATGGCATCTCGTGATGAGATGAATCAGATCAAGGAAAATACAATATGAAAGAGATCTATCCAGTACCTGAAAGTTTTAAAAAAACCGCGCGCATCAATGAGTCGGAGTACTTTGAGCGTTATCAAAAATCAATTGAACAACCAGATGAGTTTTGGGCGGAGCAAGCGCAAAAGATCGATTGGATCAAACCGTTTACCCAAGTTAAAAATACCAATTTTAAGCAAGATGATTTTAAGATCGAGTGGTTTGCTGACGGTGAACTGAATGTCAGTGCCAACTGCCTCGATCGACATTTAAAAGAACATCCACATAAACCGGCCATTATTTGGGAAGGTGATCATCCTTCACGGCATAAAATCATTTCTTTTGAAGAACTGCATGATGAAACTTGCCGTTTTGCCAATGTGCTGAAAAAACATGGCGTGGGTAAAGGCGACCGTGTGGTGCTGTATATGCCAATGGTACCCGAAGCGGCAATTGCGATGTTGGCCTGTACCCGAATTGGTGCGGTACACTGCGTGGTTTTTGGCGGGTTCTCACCAGACTCATTGGCAAGTCGTATCGATGATAGTCAGGCGAAAGTCGTGATTACTGCGGATTGTGGGATGCGTGGTGGTAAGCCGATTCCACTCAAAGAAAATGTCGATCTTGCACTCGACATCGAAGGGACATCTTCGGTTCAAAATGTCATTGTGGTGCACCGTACAGGTAACCCGATCGAAATGAAAGCGGACCGTGATTTGTGGTATCACATGGAAATCATGTCGGTCAATGATATTTGTCCACCTGAATCCATGAATGCCGAAGATCCCCTATTTATTTTATATACATCAGGTTCAACTGGAAAACCGAAAGGCGTATTGCACACCACGGGTGGCTATTTGACCTATGTGAATTGTACTTTCCGTGAAGTTTTTGACCTTAAACAAGATGATGTGTTTTGGTGTACCGCAGATGTCGGATGGATCACTGGGCATTCATATGTATTGTATGGCCCATTGTCGAATGGTACTACGACCGTGATGTTTGAAGGAGTGCCGCAATATCCAAGTTGGGCACGCACGGGACATATTGTCGATAAACATAACGTCACCATTTTATATACGGCACCGACTGCAATTCGCGCCATGATGCGAGAAGGTGATGCCTTTGTCCGAGAAAGTGACCGTAGTAGTTTGCGTTTACTGGGTTCGGTGGGTGAACCGATTAACCCAGAGGCATGGAATTGGTACTACACCGTGGTAGGTGAAAGCCGCTGTCCAGTGGTGGATACATGGTGGCAAACAGAAACGGGTGGTTTCATGATTACGCCATTGCCGGGAGCAACTGATTTAAAACCGGGTTCGGCGACGCGTCCATTCTTTGGTGTACAACCTTCGATTGTCGATGCTGAAGGCAATGAACTTGAAGGCGCCGTAGAAGGTAATTTGGTGATTAAGGATTCTTGGCCGGGACAAATGCGAACCATTTGGGGTGATCCTGAGCGTTTTATTAAAGCCTATTTCTCCACTTATCCGGGGACGTATTTTACAGGTGATGGCGCACGTCGTGACGAGTCTGGCTACTATTGGATTACGGGCCGTGTGGATGACGTCTTGAACGTTTCAGGGCATCGATTAGGAACGGCTGAAATTGAAAGTGCGCTGGTTGCACATGATGCTGTGGCAGAGTCTGCAGTGGTGGGTATGCCGCATGATATTAAGGGACAGGGGATTTGCGCCTTTGTGACCTTACAAGCCGGGACAGCCGAGACGGATGAGTTGCGTCAGGAACTGGTGGCTTGGGTACGAAAAGTCCTTGGACCAGTGGCAACGCCAGATGCACTGCATTGGGCGCCAGCCTTACCAAAAACCCGTTCTGGTAAAATCATGCGCCGTATTTTAAGAAAAATTGCGGCCAATGAGCTGGACTCTTTAGGCGACACTTCGACCTTGGCAGAACCTCAAGTGGTTGAACATTTGATTGCGACGGTTTATCCGAAGTCATAAGAGCAATTTGAGCATGAGTGATAGCGTTCTGATGAAAGTTCACTATCGCTCATACGACGGGTTATTAAGGCAATATTGAACGTCCTTTCCCTTAGGAAAGTTGATTAGGAAGAAGAGATGTTCATGATGCATTTCATCCACCGAACATACGACGTATAAAAAGGCTTAGCTATAAGTCGCCTGAATTTAGGTGGCTTAGATTTCATGAGATATAGATTTTACAGATATAGACTGCAGGCATTGAGATAAGCTGAATGCCTGCGCTTTGTTAAGCTAAAACGGTAACAGAATAATCAGATAGACATATGAACGCTTCAACTCCATTGACTCAAGATCCAATCGATATTGCCCAAAAACTGGCGGCAGAATTTGCCACAACGGCTGCTCAGCGTGATAAGCAGGGGGGGAATCCCAAAGCTGAACGTGATTTGATTCGTCAAAGTGGTTTGCTTGCACTGTCCATTGGACAGCAATACGGTGGACAGGGTGCAGATTGGCAGACGATTTTTAAAACCATTCAAACCATTGCCCAAGTGGATAGCTCATTGGCGCATGTTTATGGTTTCCATCATTTATTAATTGCAACGGTACAGTTGTTCGCGCAGCCAGAGCAATATGGCCCGTGGTTTGAACAGACTGCACGTGAGCATTTATTTTGGGGCAACACCCTAAACCCTTTAGACCGCCGTACTACAGCGACGCAACTGTCTGAACATGAATATGTGTTTCATGGCGATAAAAGTTTTTGTTCGGGTTCCATGGATTCAGACATTTTGCTGTGTTCTGGCTTCAATGAAGATGGAAAATTATTGATCGGGGTGATTCCTACAGCACGTGAAGGCGTCAGTTTTCTCGGCGATTGGGACAATATGGGACAACGTCAAACCGACAGTGGAAGTAGCCATTTTGAACAAGTTAAAATTTCCAAAGATGAATTACTACTGAACCCGGGGCCTTTGAGTACACCGTATTCAAGCTTACGTCCGTTGATTGCACAGTTGATCTTTGTACATATGTTCTTGGGGGTAGCCGAAGGGGCATTTGAAACAGCAAAAGAAACGGTACAAAGCCAAAAAGCATGGTCAAAATCTTTAGCTGAAAATGCAGTGAATGACCCATTTATTCAAAAGCATTTTGCTGAGTTTTATGTGCAATTAGAAAGTGTACGTTTATTGGCAGATAAAGCGGTTCAGCGTTTGCAATGGGCTTGGGAGATTGGTGAAGCTTTGACGGCGGAACAACGTGGAGAAGTCTCTATTGCGATTGCAACAGCCAAAATCGCAGCCACCAATAGCTCGCTATACATTACGCAAAATATTTTCCAAGTGATGGGCGCACGTGCCACAACTGCCAAACTAAATTTAGATCGCTTCTGGCGCAATGTACGTACCCAAACCTTACACGATCCGATTGATTATAAATATCAGGAGGTCGGTGAATGGGTGCTCACAGCGAAAGTGCCAGATCCAAGTTTTTATTCTTAAACGTATATTGCACATGAGCCAATAAAAAGCCTCCGTTTTGGAGGCTTTTTTGCAATGTGCTGTCAGTCGATTTAACGCTGATGAATATTTTCTAAGGTATCGACTAAGGTTCGCGTCGTTTGATCAATTTCATAATTCACGGCATCACCGACTTGGACATCTTTCCATGTGGTGAGGCGCAGTGTTTCAGGAATGAGATCGATTGAAATTTCACTGCTGGCACGATCAACACGGTTCACAGTCAAACTGCAACCATTGAGTCCAATAAAACCTTTGAGAAAGAAATATTTAATATTGCCTGCTGGAATGTGAATATCGAGATGAAAGGTTTCCCCGCGATGCTCTAAGTTTTTGATCGTGGCTGTGCCTTCGATATGACCATACAGATTATGACCACCATTTTCTGCCCCAACTTTAGCTGAGCGTTCGACATTGACGTCATCGCCGGCCTTGAGCGCTTTTAGCGTGGTGAGTTGATTGGTCAAATCTGAGACATCAAAATGTACTTGGTTGGCTGCCAAATCAATATGTGTGGCCGTTAAACACACGCCATTAATCGCCACACTTGCCCCGATAAAGACATCATGAAAAAAATTCTGATGATTTGAAATCACCAAGGTTGTGAAGCCATTGCCTTGACGAATGTCTAAGACTTTTTCTAAACCTTGCACGATGCCTGTATACATGGGAGCGTCTCTAAAATGATTTGCGTTTTCTGTATTGTAGGGACAAAACGACCGATCGGCTATGCCTTAGAGTGACCATTTCAGTACAGCGTTTTGATCCCTAGCAGTTCGATCTTGGCAATGGCCTACAATGCTCGGAAAGTTTCAATTGCAGCTAAGCGAGACTGCTTTAAATCGACGATCGGTTGAGGGTAGTTCAATTCTAGTTGAGGATTTTTGGCAAAGGGTTGGTGAATTTGCTTTGCATCCAAATCTGCGAGTTCAGGTAGCCATTGACGTAAATAATCCCCGTTCGGATCAAATTTCTGAGATTGGCTGATCGGGTTAAAAATCCGAAAATAAGGTACAGCATCTGTACCCGTCGAGGCGCACCATTGCCAACCGCCATTATTGGCCGCTAAGTCGCCATCGACAAGGTGCTGCATAAACCATTGTTCCCCCAACCGCCAATCGATCAGTAGATTTTTGCTGAGGAACATGGCACAAATCATACGCACCCGATTATGCATCCAACCCGTAGCCCGTAGTTGACGCATTCCTGCATCGACAATTGGAATGCCTGTCTGACCTTGCTGCCATGCAGCCAAGTCTTGTGGTGCATGGCGCCATTTTATTTTTAAGGTTTTGGTTTGAAACGGCTGGTGCTGAGAAACTTGCGGGTAGTCAAATAAAATGTGCTGGTAAAATTCACGCCAAAGCAGCTCATCGAGCCAAGTTTGTTGTCCTCTGTGGTCGATCTGGAAATAGCCGCCTTGTTCACGAAACAGGGCTTGCAGACATTGGCGAATAGACAAGATGCCCAAGTTTAAATACATGCCAATTCGACTGGTTCCATTGAGCGCAGGAAAGTCCCGATCATCAGCATAACGATGTAGATGTTGTTCAATAAATTCATCTAAGCACTGTATTGCGTGATCTTCTCCAATCGGCCAAAGCTCGATTTGAGCAGCTAACAGCGATGTGGGATAAAAAGGACTTAAATCAAATTGATTTTGCCACAGCGGATGCGAGGCGAGAGCCGCTTGGGCTTCAATAGCGGGATAACAAGTAGGCAGACTGATACTCAATTTTTCGTAGCAATTTTTCTTAAATGCACCGAAAACTTGATAAGGATGTCCAGATTGATTGCGAATACTGCCAACAGGAAACAGGGTGCGGTCATGGTACAGCTCAACAGAGATGTGCTGCTGTTCTAATAACTGTTGTACTTGGCGATCTCGTTTAAGTTCATTCACACCATGTTCAATATGTGCATGAACAGTGTGTATATTGAGCTGAGTACATAGGGTTAATAGCTCAGTGGCGATGTCTGACCAATGGGGAATATGCTGAATAATCAGTGGAATATTTAGCTCAGCCAATTGCTGTCGCAAAAGTTCCAGTTGGGCAAGATAGCGATGGATTTTAATGGGGGCATCGTCATGCCTTGCCCATTGTTCAGGAGAAAGCGCAATAAAGGCAATCGTTGGACCAGACTGTGTCGCCTGCCACAGTGCGCTATGGTCATGTCGTCTTAAATCTTGTCGAAACCAAACCAGTTGCATATTTATTGCCTCGTTTGTGTTGGAAATATCACTGGAATTACGGGGGTGTCAATTGGTGATAAAATCATCTAAAAAATATCGATTTTAATAAAAAACCATATAATATCTATGGTTTAAGTTAACCGATTGCGCACAATGCTGTCAGCTTAAGCGTACAAGCAACGAAGTTTTTGACGCTAGGCGCACTTTTAAATTTTACCTAAGATGAACTCATACAGGAACAGGACGTTCCGGAACATAAAACAATAACAAAGTGTTCACCATCAGGACTGTGAAGCAAGACAGGAGTCATGCTTAAGTATCCATATAGAAAAAGCCCGACAGGATGTCGGGCTTTTTCTTTGTTTACAATTCCGCTCGTTTTGTAGAAACAGAGCATGTCTTTAAATTGGACTGGCGATAAAAAATCCCCTAAGCCGAGTCTTAGGGGAGGAAAGTGAAGTGAGCCGGTTGTGATTATTATGCTGATTACATGAGCTGTGACTGCATCAACAATTATGCTGATTTAGCCTGCACAACTTGCTGCTGTTGAGCTTCCAGTTCACGAACCAGTGGCAACACTTTTTCGCCAAAGTATTCCACTTCTTCAATGAAGTGGAGAAAACCTGAGAGAACCAAATCGACGCCTACACTTTTGAGTTCCACAATGCGTTCTGCAATTTGTTGTGGCGTGCCAATCAGATTGGTTTTAAAGCCGTCGTTATATTGAACCAAATCTTCAAAAGTAGATTTTGCCCAGTTTCCTTCGCCTTCTTTGGTGGATGCACCTGCTTCACGAGTTGCATCGCCAAAGGCATTGACCGCTTCGGTATTGGCATTGTCGATAATCGCTTGAAGCACCGCTTGGGCTTCTTCCCCCGTATCTCGGGCAATAATGAAGGCATTCACCCCGATTTTGACCTGATGGTTGTTGGCTTTGGCTTTTTCACGAATATCATCGATTTGCTTTTTCAACTCAGCAGGGCTATTGCCGTTGGTGAAGTACCAATCGGAAACACGGGATGCCATGTCACGTGCTGCACGTGAACTGCCACCTTGAAAGATCTCGATATGCGGTTTTTGCACCGGTTTTGGAGATAGGGTGTAGTCTTTAAATTGATAGTATTTACCATCAAAACTAAAGTTATCCTGCGTCCACACGCCTTTTAAGCTACGAATGAATTCTTCAGAGCGCGCATAGCGTTGATCATGCTCGGGCCATTCTTCACCAATCGCATCAAACTCACTACGGAACCAACCACTCACGACATTAATCGCGATACGGCCATTGGTAAGATGATCGATGGTCGCCAATTGTTTCGCAGCCAGAGCTGGTTTCCAAGGGCCGGGTAAAATCGCTGCAATGACTTTGAGCTTTTCGGTTTTGGCCAAAATACCATGACTGAAACTAACCGATTCATGTTGATTTTCCGCGTTATAGCCTGCGGTAAAACGAATTTGAGTCAGCGCATAATCAAAGCCACTTTTTTCTGCAGCTTGTGCCAAACGCACGTTATAGTCATAGCTCCAATCGGTACGCTGTTCAATATTACTGACCACCAAACCACCACTGACGTTTGGTACCCAATACGCAAATGTAATGTTTTTTTCTTGTACTGACATTTTGCAAACCCTCGGGATCGAATTGTTATGCTGTGGTGTTTAGGCCACTTGCGTTTTTGGCTTTTTACTATGCAGTCGAGCTTCAGCGGCATCCAAACTTGGAACAGCTGCAGAAGGAAGGACTTCTTCTTGCTCGATTTGTTTATTAATGCCCAAGTTTTGGTTGGCTTGTTGAGACTTGGCTTTCACCACTTCAGCACGCTGACCTTTGGCTGGAGCCCATTCCAAAATCGGCAGCGCACGTGCTACAGCTAAAGTAATGCGGTCACGGAGTAATTTACTATGAATGGTGTATTCAGGGGTGAAATCACGATCTGTTGCATAGACCCCAATCGGCAATGTTTGCGCTTGGAAGAAACTGAACAATGGACGCAGTTGATGTTCAAGCACTAAGGCATGGCGTTCAGAACCACCTGAAGCTGCAAGCAAGACAGGAACATCGACCAATGCAGTTTGTTCGACAAAGTCAAAGAAGTGTTTAAACAGACCTGTAAATGAAGCACGGTAAACTGGCGTTCCAACAATCAGTGCATCAGCGGCTTCAACAGCAGCAAGGTCATCTTGTACACGTTGTGGCAATTGGTTACGGTAAATCGCGCCACCTAATAAATTGCCAATTTCACTAAACTTAATAAAATGCACATTGATTGGAGTCGCATCACCGAGCTCATCAACAATGGCTTGTACCAAAGCTTCAGTTTTAGATGGATTGTTTAGACCACCTGACACAGCAACAATATTCAGGGGTTTTTGTAGATTAACTTGAGACATTTTTTAAACCTAAAAGTGTGGTTTCTCGGAATGCCTTTTATTAATCCCGATGGGTGGATCACTGTAAAATAACGAAAATCAGAAAAGTTATCTGATTTTTAGATTTGTTGGAAAAACCAGAAGATTTGTGAAATTTCAAATTTTAAACTGTTGATATTTCAACATATAATGCTTAGATATAAGCATTTTTACTGTGTTGATAAAATTTATATGAAAATATGATTAGATTTAAAGATTTATAGAAAATGCGAAAAAAGACGCATTTTAGGTGAAAATCTACATTTTAAATGCAAAAAAATAAGTTCTTGCATATCCTTCACATAGCATGTGTGGTTAGAATAGGGTCATTGTGCACAAGATCTCTCACGTTGCTTATGAATATTTTAATCGTTGATGATCACCCGCTGTTTCGTCATGCTTTAATTCAGGCGGTTCGTTATAGTTTGCCTCAGGCGCAAATTCATGAGACTGCAGCAGTCAATGAATGCTATGAACGTCTTGAAAATGGCCCTGAGCCTGATCTTGTGTTATTGGATCTAAACTTGCCAGGCGCTTCAGGCTTTTCTGCCTTGGTGCATATTCGCGCACAATATCCATCGATTCCTATCATTGTGGTCTCTGCGCATGAAGAAGCGTCGATTATCCAACGTGCGATTGCACATGGCGCGATGGGCTATATTCCAAAATCTGCACATCCGAGCCACATTGGTGAAGCGATTCGTCAAGTCTTAGAAGGCGAGATTTGGTTACCACCAAATTTACCTGCCAACATGAACTTTGACCCACGTGCTGCAGATGAAACAGCATTGGCAGAACGTATTCAGTCTTTAACACCGCAACAATTCCGTGTGTTAATGATGGTGGCGGAAGGTTTGTTGAATAAGCAAATTGCCTATGAGTTAGATGTATCTGAAGCAACTATTAAAGCGCATGTAACGGCGATTTTCCGTAAGTTAGGCGTACAAAACCGAACTCAAGCTGTATTGGCAATTAATGCATTGAATATTGAAGAAAAGAAAATCTAAGGATTTTTTCCAAAAAAAAGACCTCCATCGTGGAGGTCTTTTTTTATGCTGTTTAAGCGATAGAACAATGCGAATTAAACCAATAACTGATATTACGCACCTAAAAGTAATTTCGCATTTTTAAAATGATTTTTAAGTCAGTTCGACGGAGTCTTACATCTAGGGATTAAATAAAGGGATCAGCCTTCGGCTGGAGGTACTTTTGTTTCGGCAAAAGTACCCAAAACCATTGTCATCCGCAAAACTCGTTCACTTGCGCCAAATTATTCAAAGTATCGCAAAAACATTTGTGATTAGAAGTCGTCCTGTCTCAAACACTTGCGGATGACGTTACCGCGTATCGTTCTTTTATTTGAATCAAATTGTGCTTCTGATGTTACTGCGTAACATCAGTTAATACCTTATATAAACAACTTCAACAATAACTTAAGCAATATAGTCTTGCTTAGGCGTCAGATCGGTACAGTACAAAGGGTTGAGCGCACATTGCAATTCATCAATTTGTTCATCGGACACATAGCCGCGCGTTTTGAGATAATCCGCGACACGGTCATCACGTAAACTCAAAAAGGCAGCATCATAAACGCCCAAATCCACAAATAGGGCTGCAGTTTCTAAGCTGTTAAAACGGTCCAGATAAACATCATTGTCATACATCAGGAAGATATGGTCTTGCTTGGAGTTGGCATCGACATTTAAACGTTGTGCCAATTCAAATGGCGCTGTTTTAATAAATAGTAAATCAGATAATTCATCAAACTGTGTTTTATCCAGCTGGTTTTTGTCGGTTTTGACTTTACCGAGCCACGCTTTAAACACCAAAACCGCACCACCACGCAGTAGCATGCTCCAAATCTGATGACGGGTGTCCAAACCCAAGCCATTGGATTCTGCTTCTAAATTTTGCAGCAGTAGGTCTTCTTGCTCTGCCAGTCGATCGAATAAGCCAAGGCCTTGAGGTTTGTAGGCATTCGGCGCAAAGACATCAAAATTCAGTTCATCAAACACTTGTAACGCGAGAGGAACGGCACTGCGATAGAGCGTTTCCAGCGCTTCGACTTGCACATCACTTAATTTGCTGAACTTAAATAGCTGACGCCAATCGATCTCTGGCAAAATAGCATTGGCACCATACTGACGATGAAACTGTAGATTTTGATCAAAACCATGCGGCATTGTTTCTGAAATATTCACAAGATCACTCCTAATATGCGGGGGAGATCAGCTTCTCAAGTGTTGAGTTATGACGCTTCTTGAATTGGCTTGAAACTGATCAACTTCTTATGAATATTTTTAAAACGAACGGCCGCAGCTAAATATACGACTAAAGTTTTAGTTTTTATTTTTGGTTATAAAAATCTGATTTAAATCAAATAGATTTTTAATTGTAACTAAGTGTACAAGTGTTCACTCACGCATTCGATATCTTTTGCCATAGGCAATCTTAATTTGATATTTATGGCTAATAAATAGACGAAATATCGGGGCTATTTTGAATGGTCTTGCCGTTGAGACAAATTTTTTTGCCAGTTAGGTAAGTTTAAGTAAAAGCAAGGTAAACAAAAGCCCATTTCATGTGAATGAAATGGGCTACTTTTCACAGAGCGATGTCCTGTAACAACGCTACTGATTTGAAATTTTTAAACCAGATAACCATGAACGCAGTGAAGCCGGTTTCAATGGTTTTTTCAGTAAGACGATGTTTAACTCTTTTAGACGTTGCGGTAGTTCAGGATCAGAATCTGCGGTAATCAGCGCCACAGGGACATTTTCCTGACGGTTATCTAAAATAAAGTCGAGACCGATCTTGTTGTTATTCAAGTGTTGGTCAACCAACCAAACTTGAATATTTTCTTGTTGAATCAACTCCATGGCCTGTTCAGGTTCAGTGGCTTTAAAGACTTGATAGCCCCATTTGGTCAGTAAGGTCGACATCCCTTCCAAAATGGTTTCATCATTGTCTAAGCACAGAATCTTATAGGCTTTGGTCTTCAGCGGAACCGCTTGAGTCGGTGCAGCGACCACTTTTGGCGCAGCGACCACAGGCACTTCAATCATAAAACACGAACCATGACCAAGTTCTGAGAACACATGCACTGGGTAGTCGAGTAGGCTGGTCATGCGTTGCACGATGGCTAAACCTAAGCCCAGACCCTGTTCGCCCCATGGAGAGGTATGTCCACAGCGTTCGAACTCTTGGAACAACTTAATGCGCTGTTCTTCCGCGATCCCAGGACCTGTATCCCAAACGCCAATACGAATATGCCCCGGACGTGCTGAACGTAGCACACCCACCACAACACGACCACGCGCTGTATAGCGTAAGGCATTGCTGACGAAGTTTTGGATAATACGACGAATCCACTGTGGGTCGGTGTCAATCCAGAACTGAGCATCATGTACAGTCAGTTTGATATTACGCTGTGCTGCAATCGATTTAAATTGCAGTTCAAGATCGCTGAGTAAGTCATGCAGTGGATAAGGCTGACGTTTCGGCTGGATCGTTCCACCTTCGAGTCGTGCAATATCCAAGAGGGCAGAGAGCATACTTTCCGCACCATGCAGCGCACGATCAAGTTGCTGAAGCGTTTTACGATCATCGTCATTTTGTACGCTTTGCTCGAGGGCGGTACTGAACAGGCGAGCAGCATGCATCGGTTGCAATAAGTCATGGCTTGCGGCAGCAATAAAGCGGCTTTTCGACATATTGGCTTTATCGGCTTGCTCACGTGCCAATTGTTGTTCAGACAGGGCATCTGCCAACTGTTGGGTACGGTCTTGTACACGCCCTTCAAGCAAGGCTTCATTTTCACGGAATGCAGTAATATCGGCAAAGGTCGTGACGAAACCACCGCCTTCGATCGGGTTCCCGCGCATCTGAATTACACGACCATCTTTACGAATTCGTTCAAATTCGTGTGCGCTGCCGACTTGCATCCAATGCATACGTTTACGCACATGTTCTTCGACTGAACCAGGACCACATTCGCCGCGTTCAGCGTTATAACGAATCAAGTCTGAAATTGGGCAACCGACATAGACAATGTCTTTTGGATAATCAAACAGTTTGAGGTATTGATTATTCCATGCTACCAAACACATATTTTCATCAACCACGGACACACCTTGAGTCATATGGTCGATCATGGTCATGATCAGGTTTTGGTTAAAGCGCTGCCACTGTGAGGCTTGGTCAAGAATATTGGCGACCTGACCGAGTGCTAAACCATTATTGACCATGGCTGTGGTGAGTAGGGTACGGGCAGATGCCGCACCGATGGTGCCGGCAAGATACTGTTCGGTAAAACGCCACCACATGCCGTTGGCGCTGCTATTTTCATTCAAAACCACATTGTTTTGTGCGCAGAACTGGTTGAAGGCGCGCATAGTTGGACCTTCACCGGTAATGCGTTTTGCCAAAGTAATCAGATCACCTACTTTTAAGCGTGCCACATCATGGTGAATATAGCTGATGTCGTTTGATGTACTTTGAGCCGGGAGGGGCTTGGTTTCATAATAAAAGAAACTTTCGGCCTGAATTTGCTCGGCAACACTTGGACGGAAGACGCGGGAAATCCAAATATAGAGGGTGATATTTAAACCGAGTGCCCAAACTACGCCATGGGTAAGTGGATCGAAAGATTCAAACCCTAACAGTGCTTCAGGACGTAACCAACTCAAGCCTAGCGGACCCTGACTTAAAAGATTTTCGGTAAATGTTTTAAATTGTTCAGGCAGGCTACGCAATACGGTTGGTAATAACAGGGTATAAGCCCACATGCCAAAGCCGACCAACAGACCTGCATATACGCCTTGCTTACTTCCGCCGCGCCAATATAAACCACCAATTAACGCCGGTGCAAACTGTGCCACAGCACTGAAGGCCAATAGGCCAAATACCGATAATTGGTCAATGTCATTGAAGAAATGGAAGAACAAGAAGCCCAATAACATGACCGCTAAAATACATACACGACGTGTGAATTTCAGTACGAGTGGTAGGCGTTTGTCATGACGTGACAATAAGCGTGTACGCCACAGTGCAGGCATGATCAAGTCATTACTGAGCATAATCGACAAGGCCACTGACGACACCAACAGCATACCTGTCGATGCTGAAAAACCACCGAGAAACGCAAGTAAGGTCAACCAGTCTTGGTTATAACTCAAAGGCAGTGAGAGCACGGCAACATCGGGGATTGCCAAGTAGGCAGGTGCTGCATGCAGCGCCCAACTGGCAATCGGGATGATCGCGATAATGGTTAAAATCAGATAAATGGCAAACCAACGACGAGCACCACGGATATGCTTTTCATCTCGCAGTTCAACCACCGCGACATGGAACTGACGTGGTAGACAAATAATCGCTAATGCAGCCAATAAAGTTTGAATCCAAAAGCTTTCTGGCACACCTTTGAGCTGAACATCTTTAAAGGTGGTGTTGATGTCATGGCTGATTTGAGCCATGTTTTCAGGTGATTCAAAAACAAAGAAAAATGCGACTGCAAGTAGTGCAAACAGCTTGACGAAAGACTCAAATGCCACAGCCAACATTAAGCCGCCGTGCTGTTCAGTATTGGCAATCTGTCGTGTCCCAAACATCATCGCCAAAATCGCCAATACACCAGTCAAAAACAGCACACTATTGGTGGTGCTGGTCAGACCAGCGGTCGGTTCTAAAATGACCGTTGCACTTAGGGCAATTGCACGTAGTTGCAAGGCTAAATAGGGAATAATGGCAATCACGGCAAGGATCGTGACTAATGACGCTAAGGGGCCACTTTTACCATATCGTGCTGCTACAAAGTCGGCAATCGATGAAATGGCATGATGCTGACGGACACGGCCTAAACGTCGCCAAATATCATAGCCGAGCGCAACAAATAGCAGCGGTCCTAGATAGATCGGCAGGAAAATAATGCCCTCACGAACCGCGGCACCTGTTGCGCCATAAAACGTCCAAGATGAACAGTAAACCCCTAAAGTTAGACTAAAGAGAAGCATTCTGCCGCGAGTACTGAGCCTGCTGGCATGCTTTTCACCAAAGAATGCACATACAAAGAGTAATGCGATGTAAAGGGCCAATACCCCGACGATAAGCCAACTATTCATAGAGCCTGCAGCATATTAATTCTCGCTTAATGATAACGCATCCATAGGCTTAGGGAGGTTATTGCTCAAAATTTAACGACCAAAGTCTAAATTACAAGAGATAAGGAACATTGGTAAGTTTAGCTTCGAAATAATTCGAATTAGAAAATTGCGCGCCAAGGTTCGGCGTAAGGAGAACATTATGGATGAGAGACAGGTAGAACAAATTCTACAGAATCCAAAATTTAAGGAAATGGTTAGCCGTAAAAGTAAGTTGAGCTGGACTTTGACGATCATCATGTTGGTGGTCTATGTCGGCTTCATGCTACTTGTGGGCTATAACAAAGAGTTCTTGATGCAATCCGTGAGTGGTGGTGTAACCACGATTGGTATGCCATTAGGTTTGAGCATTATTGTATTGTCATTCCTGCTCTGTGGTGTGTATTCGTACATTGCAAATAATAAATTAGATGCATTAAACGAAGAAGCAATGCGTGAAGTAGAAGCAATTACTCAAGAAAAAGGACTTCACTAAGATGAAATGGAATTCATTGAAAGCAACAGCACTGGCGGCTCCCGCTCTGCTCATGTCAAGCATGGCAATGGCAGGACCAGATTTAGGTGAAGCACAGCAGCAAGCGACCAACTGGCACGCAATTATCATGTTTGCCATCTTTGTAGGTTTTACGCTGCTAATTACTAAATGGGCTGCAAAACAAACTACCAACACTGCAGATTTCTATACTGCTGGTGGTGGTATTTCAGGTTTCCAAAATGGTCTAGCGATTGCCGGTGATTATATGTCAGCAGCATCGTTCCTCGGTATTTCCGCAATGGTATTCAGTTCAGGCTTTGATGGCTTGCTGTATTCATTGGGCTTTATGGTGGGTTGGCCAATTGTATTGTTCTTAGTAGCAGAGCGTCTGCGTAACTTAGGTAAATTCAACTTATCTGACGTTGTATCGTTCCGTTTGGCTGAAAAACCAGTACGTACATTGGCAGCAATGAGCTCGCTGGTGGTTGTAGCGTTCTACCTAATCGCACAGATGGTAGGTGCAGGCCAGTTAATCAAATTGTTATTCGGTCTAAACTACAACATTGCGGTTGTGATTGTTGGCTTGCTGATGATGGCGTATGTAATCTTCGGCGGTATGTTGGCAACGACTTGGGTACAGATCATTAAAGCAGTGATGCTACTTTCTGGCGCAACGTTCATGGCATTCATGGTCATGAAGGGCGTGGGCTTCAGCTTCTCTGAAATGTTCTCACAATCTATTCAAGTTTTCTCTAAAGTTCACGAAGTGACTTTGGCAGAAGCGGGCAATATTATGGGGCCTGGTAAATTGGCTGCGAACCCAATTGATGCGATCTCTCTAGGTCTGGCATTAATGTTCGGTACAGCAGGTTTACCACACATCTTAATGCGTTTCTTCACGGTTAAAGATGCCAAAGAAGCGCGTAAATCAGTGGTTGTAGCAACAGGTTTCATTGGTTACTTCTACCTACTGACTTTCATCATTGGTTTTGGTGCGATCCTTTACGTTTCAAACAACCCACAATTCCTTGATGTTGCAAAAATGGCGGTAACTGGCAAGCTAGAGCTTGTTGGTGGTAACAACATGGCTGCGGTGCATTTATCTGATGCATTAGGCGGTGATTTGTTCATGGGCTTCATTTCAGCGGTGGCATTCGCAACGATTCTTGCAGTTGTTGCAGGTCTAACATTGTCTGGTGCTTCAGCTATTTCACATGACTTGTATGCAAACGTATTCAAGAAAGGTCAAACAACGCCAGAATCTGAACTTCGTATGTCTAAAATCGCGACTTTAGGTCTTGCGATCTTCGCGATGATTTTAGGTATCTTGTTCGAGAAACAAAACGTTGCATTCATGGTTGGCTTGGCGTTCTCTGTAGCAGCATGTGCAAACTTCCCAGTACTTGTATTGTCTATGTTCTGGAGAGGCTTGACCACTCGCGGCGCAGTGATTGGCGGTTTAGTAGGTCTGCTTACAGCAGTGACCCTAATTATCTTATCTAAAGCAGTTTGGGTAGATACATTCGCAATCTCTGAAACACCAATTAACCCATTCAATGGTCCTGCTATCTTTGCAATGCCATTGGCATTCATCTGCTGCTGGTTGTTCTCTGTGACTGATAATTCAGCACAAGCACAAGCTGAGCGTAAAGCATTCGATGCACAGTATGTACGTTCACAAACTGGTATTGGTATCTCTGGTGCTTCAGATCACTAATCTGAATCGCCTAAAAAGCCCCTAATAAGGGGCTTTTTTTATATTTAGTGAATGATATGACGCAGAGGTTTGTAGACAAATCTCTGTCCTATTTGCGTGTATAATTTTCTCCATTGATCGACATTTTCCAATGGCCTTGATCATCTTGATAAGGCGAGCGCTGAATGGTGAATTGTTGAGAGAAATTATCCTGACCGATGCTAAAGCTCTGATCACCAAAACTGCTCAAATGGGCTTTTATTCGCGACTGTTCAGCACCACTGAAGGTTTGGTTGGCAATACTTTTTTCAGTATGTTCTTGATGGTAATACGTCACTTCGCCCGACGATTTGATCACTAATTCACTGTGGTTGTTTTGCCAAGTCCCCACATAATTTTCATGGCCTTTGAGGAGCGGACTGTTTTGTGTACAGGCAGAGAGCATGAGCAGACAGAGGGGTGCAAATACGAGATGTTTTTTCATAATGAAATCTACCACGCAGGAGATTTCTTTAAATGTGCGCCTGAATGCTGAAACTTACAATAGGCTTTTTGAGGCTCATAGGTGATAAAAAAACTGAGGCAGAACAGTAGGCATATGTGATGTTTTTCAGGACACGCTCAACAAATCTTTGCAGTAGAAGAAACTTGCTTCATGCTAATTTAAAATCAATCAGTTGATGATGCTTCAGATTGATCATTTCAGCGCATGATAAAAAAATATAGAGATTGAACATAATGCAAGGATTCGTGGATTTTTGGAAAAGCTTTAGACTTTTACCCTCAGCATGGCTGTTACTGGTGCAGTTTCTGATCTTGGTTTTAACCGCGATTACCCGAGAAAGTCTGTCTTTTCGTGCGCTAATTTGGGTACTTGGGGTGTCGGTACTATTGATCATTGCCAAAGTGATTCGCCAAACTCCAATGTTTACGATTCTAGGACTGAGTTTTGTTGGCTGCGCCGTATTGTTTTCTACTTTGATTATGCTCGGTGTAAATCATCCGAATATTCAAATTATTGCGCATGGTTTTGAAGCCTGTGCGTATTTTAGTGCAGCCTATGGCTTATTACGCTATATGTTTGCCGATCGCTATTTAACCAAAGATGAACTTTTTGCAGCAGGGGCAGTATTTACCCTCATCGCATGGGGTTTTGCTTTTCTCTATAGTATTTGTCAGCTGATTTATCCGGATAGTTTTGTAAATCCTGCAGAGCCGGGCATGCAGTCGTGGTTAGATTTATTATTTTTAAGTTTTAGTTTGCAGTCTGCCACGGGCTTGTCGGATCTCATGCCTGTGAGTGCGCCTGCACGGGTCTTGGCTATGCTTCAAATGTTCTGTGGGGTGATGTATTTGGCTCTCATCGTTTCACGCTTAATTGCATTGCAATATATTGCCCATTTACCGGAACGCCATGAGCCCAAAGACAAATAATGGCAGGAAAAAAAAGGACGCAATTGCGTCCTTTTCTATATTCAGTATCTAATATGAATTAGAAACGGAATTTAGCATTTACGCCAACAGTTTGAGTGTCAAGCGCTACAGCATCTTCAAATGCATCGTTTTTAGCTTCATAGTTAGCATTTACATAGCTAGCACCAACTGAAACAGCTGGAGTAACGAAGTAGTTTACGTTAGCAGCTAAAGCTTTGTCAGGAGAACCAGCATAGCTAGATTCCATGTAAGAAACGCCAACGCTTAGTTTAGGGTTAAGGTAAAGTGTAGTGCCTAGGTTGTAAGCAGTAGATTCGCCATAAACTAAACCAGAATCAAAACCGATTGACATGTTAGTGCCATCGATTGGACCTACATATTTAGCACGTGCAGTGATTGCGTCTTGATCTTCAGAAATTGTTAACGTTTCAAGAGCTGCTTTAGCAACACCATTTGAAACAATGTTGAATGCATCTAAAGAAGCTTGATCAGCAACGCTTGTATAACCAACTGCAACTAAGAAGTTAGGTTTAAGAAGAGCACCAACTTCTAAAGCATAACGGTCGCCATTGTCATCAGCATTACCAGTTTTGCTATCTACGATAGTGTGGTTATAAGAAGCACTTGCATAAGCAGGTACTACTTTAGTTGGAATGTAAGCTTCACCTTTCACGCCATATACGTGAACAGCATCGCGTTCACCAGCTTCACTAGTTTCGCCATAGCTATAAGCAGCAGAAACATTAGATGCATGGTTTAGGAAAGCAGCTTCAGCTAAAGGACCTTTTGTAGAGTCAACGTTTTTAAGGTAGTAAGTACCTTGAACAGCGCCTGTGAAGTCTTTGTCGTTTGCAGTGTTGTCGATGTATTCTGCTTGGCCTTGAACTTCAAATTGGTAAGCTTGAGCACCGGTCATGGCTAATAATAAAGCAGTGGCTAAACCGAGTTTTTTCATGATTTTCTACCAGTTGTTACAAATGGATTAAACATTGAGCATTGTATTGTAACAATATATTAAGTCAATGATCCTAAAGGTTATTATTCAGTCTCTGACTCAGATCTTTATTTCATAATAAGAAATTCAGTTTTTACTCTAACTAATAAGTCACTGAAAAAAAATCATTGAGAACAATTAAGTAAGTTTGATTAAATTCTTAATTAAAAAAATACACTTGAAAAAATACACAACTTTTCAATCTGAAATAACAATTATTATTGTTATTTTAATTCAAAATAACATTTATTGTAGTGGGTAAATTCTAACGCTTTTCACGCATTTGAAGCGATAAATTGCGGCTTTGACTGCCGAATTGTTGGGCAAAAACTGTTTATTTGCATAGTAAATGGACGTTTTTGTTTTAAATCTGAGGTCTACTTCACTTAAATATGTGTCTTTGTGATAAATTTAATATCCTTGTGAAATACTTGGCTTTACATCAGGTTTTATTTGATTCATAATTTGCCAATCGAGTCGTCACACAGTTTAAAAGTGTGACTTTGACCCTGGTTCTCCATCATTTGTTTTTTATTCGCCCAGCTTTCCCCAAGGTTGGGCTTTTTTTTTGTCTAAAAATGGAACTTTACCGCAAAGATTATAGATAAAACGGAGATGGAATAAAAATAAATGCCCTTTTATGGTGCATATATTATTGAATTTATCATCGAGTTCAGTAGGTCCAGACAAAAAAAATCCTGATTTTCATGGAAAATCAGGATTTTTTAGCCAAAATTTTCGGGAAACTAAAATATTCTGCTGAGGAAGAAATTTAGTGTGCCCTAATACGGTGCATTCTGCACCAATTTATTGCAATTGTAAATATTTATTTAAGCAAGTTCATAAAAAAATTTATTCCTTTCAAATATGTTGCTGTTTTTTAGCAAATTATCTCGTTTTAAAATGATAAAAATGTGACAGATTCAACACATTTGTATAGAATTTAGCTGTATAAATGTTCATTTTATAAATTAATAAATTATTGATCATTAATTTAAATATTCCCGCGTTTAGTTGATAAGTGGGTTGGGGTATGCAACAAGTGTGGGGCATAAAATAGATGGAAACATTACGAACAGAGCATATTAGTAAGCGCTTGCAACTTGCGATGCTAGTAATCGTCTTGTCTATCGTATTTATTAGTGTTCCACTGATTGTGAGCAGTTATCAAAACTACCTCAAAAATGCTCAAGCGCTGAAAGAAATTCAGATGCTAAAAATGGTGGCAGATTTAACCAACCAAATTTCTCGTGAACGTGCGCCAGCTAACAGTGCAATGTCGAGTCAAGGTCTTCAGCGCGAGCAAAAAATTATTGAGTTGGCTGAATATCGTCAAGGCGTTGATCGGCAATATCAAGATACACTGAAAGTTTTAAAAGAAACGGGCTTTGCACCGATCGCCCAGCAGTTAGAGTCCAATTTATATCCATATTTGTTGCAGGGTCGCAAAACGGTCGATCAATATATTGCGCTGCCGACACAACAGCGTGAAGCTAAAAAATTGGATCATGCCATTTTGGCGATGTTCCAAGCTTGGGATCAAAGCTATATTGCCATGCAGAAATTGGTCAATCATTCACATGGTAAAGATACCCGTGTATCGAATTATTACACGCTGATTTTATTACTGGCAGAATTACGTGATCAGGCGGGACGAGTCGCATCAAATATTATGGCTGCGGTATCATTTCAACAGGAAATTCCAGAGCAAAATTTAGCGCGGAGTTTACAAACCCAGCGTCAAACACGCTATCTATGGGAATTGATCAATGTCGTGCAGTCCGAACATGACAAAACACCCGAGTTTAAACAGTTACATCATGCGGTACGAACGGAATTTTTAGATAAAGGTTTGCCAATTATTGATGGTTTGGCTCAAAAAAGTCTTCAACATCAGCGTTATCACATGGATGGCACCCAGCTCACTGATGCAATGGTCAATAAATTTGTCACAGTGGTGGAATTGCAAAGTTATATTTTAGATTACAGTCTCAAAGTAGCTGCGGATGAACAACGTGAAGCGCGAAATAAATTGATTTTCACGCTTTTTGTCTCGCTCGTGTCATTACTGACTGCATTATTAACGATGTTCTATGCCAAGAAATGGGTGTTTGAACCTTTAATTCGTGCTCGTAATCAGTTATTTAAACTGGCTCGGCACCGACAAATGGATCAAGGCGTGATTGAACCTGCCAAAGTAGGTTATCTCAGTTTATTTGATGCCATTCAGCATATTGAAAACATGTTGGAACAACGTGATGCCTTTGAATTTCAGCTTAAACATATTGCCAATACTGACTCACTCACCAATGTCGCCAATCGTTTTGCCTTAGATGAATATATTAAATTTCGCGACAGCCAAAATTCAGGCTTTTTACATACAGCACTGATCGTGATTGATATTGATCACTTTAAACAGGTGAATGATCGCTATGGGCATATTGTCGGCGATTTGGTGATTCAACATGTTGCCAATCAATTACGACAACATATTCGTTCATCCGACTTGGTGGTGCGATATGGTGGAGATGAGTTTTTAGTCCTGATCGAGGGGATTGATATGCTCAAAGCCCAGCACATTGCCGAAACCATACGGCATGATATTCAGCATGTGAATTTCAATTTGGCAGAAGACGAAGCAGATCTCATCGTGACGGTGAGTATTGGTGTTGCAGTGGGTGTCAAAAGCTGGATCGATTTATTAGAGCGCGCAGACCAAGCATTGTTTAAAGCCAAAGCTGCGGGGCGTGATCGTGTTTCAGCCTAAACGCAGCTTGGCAGATTCATATAGTTAGCCAGAAAAATCAATTAATCTTCATCTTTATATAATTTATTGCAGGCTTGTTGGTTCATTTGGCTGCCGTCTTCATTCCAACACTGGGCTTGGGTAATTTTGCCTAAATCGTACTGAAGCACCGCTTCAGGTTGCCCATTGTCATACCAAATTTTATAACTGTTATGACGAACGCCATTACGATAATAACCTTGGCGTTCTAGTTTGCCGTTTTCAAACCACATTTTCAGCTCGCCAATCAGTTTATTGTTTTGAAAATTGGCATAGGTCCACGGTTTACCATTACTGTACCAGCGTTGGCGCAGGCCATTTTCGATCCCATTTTTATAATTTTGAGAAAAAGCCAGTTGGCCATTCGTATGCCAAATTTTGTAATCCCCCTGCGACTCACCATTGATGATGCTACTTTCTTGCTCTTTTATCCCATTGGCAAACCAAAACTCAAGTTTGCCCTCGTACTCCCCATTTTTATAAGCAATGCGGCTACGGGGTTTGCCGTTGGGGAAGAAACTTTCAAATACGCCTGAGCCTTGAATACCATCTGGAAAGTGAATGAGATGTTCACATTCACCATTTTTAATTTTGCTATTACTCAGAAAGATGGTGGTCAGGGCATTGCCATTGGCATAGACATATTGATTTTCAAAGATCCCATTGTGTGGTGTCGGGGTGCTGAGGGCTTTACACTGCAGCTTATCTTTCCATGGGCTAAGATCGGGGTCTTCTTGTGAGACAAACAGCACCATGTATTCGTTTAGATAGCCATCGGCAAAGCTATATATCGGACATAATAAGAGGCTGAAACTTAAGATAAATTTATTCATTGTTAGTATGCTTTTATATTTTAAAAAATTAAAAATTATTCGTTGTTGAGTCCACGATAGGCGTCATCATAAGGATGTTTTGTTTAAAAATAAATAGTCGATATGCTGAGTTTTCGACAGATTGAAGACTGTTGAAAAGTAAACAATTCAGGTTTGAACTTCATCTTATACTATGGACTTTAAACACCATAAAAATAGTGCAATGAAAAAAATATATCTATCGTTGATGACTGTCCTGAGTTTGACAGCATGTACAGCAAATGAAGGCATGTTGGATTCATCTCAACACTTAAAACAAACGGCTCAAGCCAATTTAGAAAATTCACGGGTGAGTGAGATTCTGTCTTTATTTAATCAAGCACAAACACAGGCAGTTTTTGTCACATTTGATGGTCAGCGCATGAGCCATTATGGCAATGACTTACAGCGCGCCCAGACAGCATACATTCCTGCATCTACCTTTAAAATGTTAAATGCTTTAATTGGTTTGCAGCATCAGAAGGCGACAACCACTGAAGTTTTTAAATGGAAAGGTGAAAAACGTGCTTTCCCGTCATGGGAAAAAGACCTGACTTTGGGTGAAGCGATGCAAGCGTCTGCGGTGCCTGTTTATCAGGAACTGGCAAGGCGAATAGGTTTGGCGTTAATGCAACAAGAAGTCAAACGGGTCGGTTTTGGCAATGCCAATATTGGCAAACAGGTGGATAATTTTTGGTTGGTTGGGCCGTTAAAGATTACGCCCGAGCAAGAAGCCAAATTTGCGTATCAGCTTGCGACAGAGAAATTACCGTTTGATGTCGCGGTACAAAAGCAAGTCAAAGACATGCTTTATATTGAAAGTCGTGGCGATGCGAAGTTGTATGCCAAGAGTGGTTGGGGTATGGATGTAGAGCCGCAAGTTGGGTGGTATACCGGTTGGGTAGATGATGGTCATGGCAAGATTACAGCGTTTAGTTTGAATATGCAGATGGCAGCAGGGGATGATGTGGCGGAGCGTAAGCAGTTGACGTTGGATGTGTTAGATAAGTTAGGTGTATTTCATTATTTACGTTAATTTTTTGAATTTTGAATTTTGAATTTTGAATTTTGAATTTTGAATTTTGAATTTTGAATTTGCATGTCTTCACTGTAGATTGGGTTTGAGTTTCCATTACGTGGGAGATTCCTATTTTTGAAAGCACAGAAGTAAGCAAAATGCTTTTGTTTGGCTGAGGGCACATCCGTGCTGCCCCACTCAAACAGGCGACATCCATGTCGCCGTCATGTGATTGAATGTAGTGAAGTACAAGAATTTATGTAGAAATGGCTTTGTTTAAGCTCGTATAAAGTAATTTTCTAGCCTCTAAAATTTTAAATCTATATTGAGCAGTTGTTTCAACATTGATAGCTCCATTTTTACAAAGTGTATAAGCGTTAAATTTTCCGAGTAATTCGCCATAAATTCTTAGCTTTTCTTATTGTTCAATATATCCATGTAAAAGAATTAAACCTTCATTTTTGCTAAGTAAATTAAAGTCATTAAAAAGTGCGTGTCTTAGAGGTTAAAGTCTGTCTGAAATCTCATTAAGAGCTGGTTGAGATTGTTTTGTTTCAAATTCAAAAAATGCCCAAATTTTTAAAACGAGATGATTTATTTCCTCGAGATCTTTGGAAATATTGGTCAATAAATTACGATTATATAGAAGGTTATCTTTTGCTACTGATGCTGAAATATTTGCCTTTTGATTTAAGTAGGTAATTACGCCAGTTATCAGTGCTCCTAAACCAATTTTTACGGCTGTATCAATTATCTCTAATAAAGTCATATAAATAAAAAACGGTGAATGAATCACCGTTTTATCATGCACTTAAAGGAAAGAGAATCTTATTTCAACATCGGCTTTAAAAATTTCGCTGTATGCGACACTTTATTCTTCGCAACAACTTCAGGTGTACCTTCCGCAATAATCATACCGCCACCTGCACCACCTTCAGGGCCTAAATCCACAATCCAATCGGCCGTTTTAATCACATCCAAGTTATGCTCAATCACCACGATGGTATTGCCCTTATTACGTAGCTCATGCAGGATGTCGAGCAATTTGGCAATATCATGGAAGTGCAGACCTGTCGTCGGTTCATCAAGCACGTACAAGGTTTTGCCTGTATCGCGTTTCGCCAACTCACGTGCCAATTTCACACGCTGTGCTTCACCACCTGAAAGTGTGGTTGCAGACTGACCCAAGCGGATATAGCCCAAGCCCACTTGGTTCAAGGTTTCCAAACGACGGTGAATCACAGGAATGGCATCAAAGAAATGCATGGCATCTTCAACCGTCATTTCTAAGACATCTGAAATATTACGACCTTTATAACCAACTTCTAACGTTTCACGGTTATAGCGCTTGCCGTGGCAGGCATCACAAGGCACATACATATCAGGTAAGAAGTGCATTGCAACCTTAATCATACCGTCGCCTTCACAGGCCTCACAGCGACCGCCTTTCACGTTAAACGAGAATCGACCTGCAGCATAGCCACGTGCTTTGGCTTCAGGGGTTTGCGCAAACAGTTCACGAATAGGGGTAAACAAACCGGTATATGTTGCAGGGTTTGAACGTGGTGTACGACCGATTGGGCTTTGGTCAATATCGACGACTTTATCGAGGAACTGTAAGCCATCAATCGAATCAAATTTCTCAGCCGTTAATGTGGTTGCACCATTCAATTGAGTCGCTGCAAGCGGCAATAATGTCCGGTTAATCAGCGTCGATTTACCTGAACCTGATACACCTGTCACACAGGTCATCACACCTAAAGGAATAGTCAAATCGACATTTTTCAGGTTATGACCCGCAGCGCCCATTAACTTAATTTGCTCTTCAGGTTTTGGCGGTTGTGTGCGTGTTTTCGGCACATCAATACTGAGCTTTCCTGATAGATATTGACCAGTTAATGAATCTGGATTTGCCAAAATTTCATCATACGTCCCTTCGGCAATCACATGACCGCCATGCACACCTGCACCGGGGCCAATATCAATAATATGGTCGGCGGCACGGATCGCATCTTCATCATGTTCTACAACTAATACGGTATTACCTAAGTCACGCAAACGTACTAGGGTTTCCAATAGGCGGTCATTATCACGCTGATGCAAACCAATAGAGGGTTCATCCAGCACGTACATTACGCCCATCAGGCCCGCGCCAATTTGCGAAGCCAAACGAATACGCTGAGCTTCACCACCCGACAGTGTTTCTGCCGAACGCGATAAACTTAAATAGTTCAAACCGACAGAGACTAGGAAGTGCAAACGTTCACGAATCTCTTTGAAAATCTTGTCAGCAATTTCGCCTTTGGCACCACTTAAGTTGAGGTCTTGATAATAGCTTTCAGCATCGCCAATCGACATTTTGGTGATTTGCGCGATGGTTTTATCTTTAACTCGAACATGACGTGAAATTTCATTGAGACGTGAGCCACCGCAAGCATCACATGCGGCATTGGATAAATACTGTGCTAAATCCTCACGCACATAGTTCGACTCCGTTTCACGATAGCGACGCTCTAGGTGAGGTAGAATCCCTTCAAAGGCTTGCACACGTTTGTGCGAACGACCACGTTCATCAATATAGCTGAGGTCAACTTTTTCCTTGCCTGTACCATACAGGAATTTCTTTTTGGTCTCGGCATCGAGTTCATTCCACGGTGTGTCTAGAGAATAACCAAAATGATCGGCAACTTTTTGGATCATGCTGTAGTAATACGGACGTTGACGGTCCCAACCACGGATTGCCCCTTGGCTAATCGAAACTTCATTATTGGGAATCAATTTGTCAGCACTAAAATGGCTGCGTGTGCCTAAACCATCACAAACAGGGCATGCACCGAATGGATTGTTGAAGGAAAATAGCCGTGGTTCAAGTTCACCAACGGCACGTTCACATTCAGGGCAAGAGTGTTTCGCAGAAAATACGCGATCTTCTTGTTCGCCTTTCATCCACGACAAAATGGCAATATCGCCACCCATACGTAGTGCAGTTTCAAAGCTTTCTGCAATCCGGTTACCGAGGTCATCACGAACTTTAAAACGGTCAACAACGACTTCGATGGTGTGCTTTTTCTTTTTGTCGAGTTCAGGCGGAGTATCAATATCAATGACTTCACCGTCGACACGCGCACGGACAAAACCTTGACCTTGTAATTGTTCAAATAAGTTGGTGTATTCGCCCTTACGCTCTCGCACCACAGGGGCAAGCAACATAAGCGCTGTGCCTTCTTCTAGACCTTTGACGGTATCGACCATTTCAGACACAGTCTGAGCCACCATCGGGAGGTCATGTTCAGGACAGTATGGCGTGCCGACACGGGCATAGAGTAGACGTAAATAGTCGTAAATTTCGGTGATCGTTCCCACCGTTGAGCGCGGGTTATGGCTCGTTGATTTTTGTTCGATGGCAATCGCGGGACTTAAGCCTTCAATCGAGTCGACTTCGGGCTTTTCCATTTGCGAAAGGAATTGACGCGCATAGGCAGATAAGGACTCAACATAGCGACGTTGACCTTCAGCATACAAGGTATCAAAAGCCAAAGAGGACTTCCCTGAACCAGAAAGACCCGTAATGACCACAAACTTGTCGCGTGGAATATCGAGTGACACATTTTTTAAGTTATGGGTACGTGCGCCTCGAATACGGATATGGCTTTGGCTCATGCAAGGGGTCCTAAAAGATTCATCGAAAAACCTATATATGATAGCGCATGAAAAATGTTCAAGCTTTATTTAAATGAAATTAAACGTCAGCCTATGACGGCTAAATTAACCTATTGTCAAAGCTGTAAACTTTATCTAGGGTAATTAATAGAAAAATTGCATTCATCCAGTTTGAGCTGTTAGGGATGGATCATCATTTTGCAGTTTAGGCAATCTATCCTAAGCGAGTTAAAACAAAAAGGAAAATCACATGATTGTTGGAAAATTTTTCATCGCCCTGATTGCACTCTTACATATTTATTTTTTAATTTTGGAAATGTTTCTCTGGGATAAACCTTTAGGCATGAAAGCCTTTGGCAATAGTGCAGAAAAAGCAAAACTGACCAAGGTGCTGGCACAAAATCAGGGACTCTATAATGGCTTTTTAGCAGCAGGGCTGATTTGGTCACTGTTTGCACCTGAAAGCTATGCCGTTGCACTGGCGAATTTCTTTTTGGGCTGTGTGTTGGTTGCAGGGATCTACGGCGGCATCACGGCGAGTAAAAAAATTATCTATATTCAGGCGCTGCCAGCCTTAATTGCTTTAATAGTGGTGAATTTGGTCTAAGCAAATTATGTTTTGAAGCGTAGACTACGTGGCTTGATGAATTGATGTGTGGAAATGGCTAGGCATGCTGTCCTTATTTCTCAAAAGCTTAATGGGTGCATTTGTTGTGGTATTAATTGCCTTGCTATCTAAAAGTAAGGCGTTTTATATCGCAGGTTTGGTCCCATTGTTTCCGACTTTTGTGCTGATTGCCCATGTGATCGTGGCAAATGATCAGGGTGCATCCGCATTACAAAAAACAGCGTTGTTTGGACTCTGGTCTCTCATCCCATATTTCATTTATTTATTAATGGTGTACCTGCTCGCTACACGTATGAGCTTAACGGCATGTTTGAGTGTAGCAACGTTGAGTTGGGTGCTTGCTGCGGCTGTTTTGATTTATGCATGGCAGAGTTTTCAGTAAGCATCAAAAGCCTATATCGATGCTGATTTAGATCAATTTTTTATGGGTTCTAGATCATTTATAAAACTATAGATTTGGCTAAAATTATGATGAATTTCCAATCGTTAAATGTGTGATTTTAAATGTAAGTATTTGAATAATTAATTATAATTCTGACAGAACAGCAAATAATCATGATAAGAGCAAATAATGTTAAAACAATTTTGGGTGATCATCAGCCTCATGTTTTCAAGCCAAATCCTGTGGGCTGAAGACAGTCAAATCCTCGCGTTTGAACAGTTTATTGACCCTGCAGCCGAGCAGCGTTATAGCGTGAGCGTGCCTGCGGTCGCACAAAATGAACAGCTATGGTCTGTGGTATATATGGTGCTACAAACCAACCAAGTTCCTGACAATACTGTTCTGGACTTTAAAGTCGTTCCCCAAGGCTTATTGTTGAAAAATAATCCTGCACAAAAAATACAAGAGTATGCTTTTGATGGTGTACAGTTGGCACAGAAAAAAGACTATGTACTGTCCCAATTCTCCGATTTGAGTGAACAACTGAAAGATCAAACGGGCAAGAAAGTGCTGGATGCATCACTCTTTGATACCAGTCGTGCCCATGTATATGCCCGCGTAGAAGATTGGGTGCCTGACTATAATGCACAAGCAACTCAATTGAATATTGAACTGGGTAAACTTAATGAAATGCAGGTGAAAGGGCTGTATTTGATTTTAGGCAAAGGTGAAAAGCCCAAGGATTTATTGGCCATTGCTCAACTAGATCCGATGGTCAAATCACAATTTCATTCAGAAGAGATGCAGGAACGCAAAGCAGCGCGTAGTGAATTGCGTGAAGCACGTTTTGCGATTTTTTTGGTGATTATCGCGATGGGGATTTTTCTCGGATGGTATCGTTTTAAACGCTAATGCTTAAAATGATCATGCAAGGTCATTTTAAAAACCGAATCCAACCGTATTAAAAAAAGGATCTAAAAGTAATTTTAGATCCTTAAATTTTTATACAGCTAAAATCACAGGTTTATTCAATGGGCCAAGTCCGCTGTTGATACGCGCTGTCCCAGAACATCCATTCTAATTTTGCGCCGTTCGTGTAAGCCGCATGCATTTTTTCACGTGTATCTGCATCACAGCGAGCCGCCACTCGATCAATGGTTTGAATCACATTTTGTACAGCGCTGTTGAAGTCTTTACCTGAGTAGGTGTCGATCCATGCTTGGTAAGGGTTATTCGGCACAGATTGGCTGACAATGGCTTTGCCGACTTCCGCATAGATCCAAAAGCAAGGCAGGAGTGAGGCAAGGACCACAGGGTAACTTTCTGACCATGCTGTCGCTGTTAGAAACGAAGTGTAATGATGGCAGGCAAGGGTCAGTGGAGTATTTTCAAACTGTTCTTTGCTAATGTTGAAACCTTGCATAAAGTCATTGTGCAGACTGCGTTCCACCACGATGGCAATTTTTGCCGCTTCAGAAAACTGAATCACATCGTCGGCATCAAATGCCTTGGCTGCACACACTGCAAGTGCACGACCATAGGCCAATAAATAATGGGCATCCTGAATGACATAGTGACAAAAGGCGTCGCGGCTTAAGCTGCCCTGAGCCAATTCCTGATTAAACGGTAGATGGAGTATCTGCTGATATAACGCGGTATTACGTTGCCAAACTTCTTCAGAAAAACGCATTGAACATTCCTGTCGTTAAAAATGAAAGACGGGTCTACACCATGATGCGATGTAATTGAGAGACTCCATCTTAGAGTGTTTATTCAAAATGTAACGAATAATTTTTGGTTTCAATCCTGAAAAGCGGCATAATTGCGCCATAAACTTAGCTTCAAACTGGGTATTCCCTCATTTTGAAATCTTATTGAATGAATAGGTCGATCTATCATGATGAAACATTTTGGTTTCTCAATCGTCTTTACAATCGTGTGTCTTGCCATTTCTGCATATTGGGGTCTGAATCATGGCCCAAATGCAGGTGTGCAAGCCATGCTGACAGCACTGACCATTACTGCAATTTTGGCAGTGATGGAAGTATCATTATCATTTGATAACGCTGTAGTGAATGCATCGGTACTCCGTGGTTGGGATCATTTCTGGAAAATGATTTTCTTAACTGTCGGGATCGTGATTGCTGTATTCGGTATGCGTTTGATTTTCCCAATCGTCATTGTTGCTGTAACGGCTGACATGGGCGCTATGGAAGTGGTGCAATTGGCATTGAATAATCCAATTGAATACTCTGCAAAATTGATGGCACATCATGCAGAAATTGCGGCCTTTGGTGGTGCTTTCTTATTGTTGGTATTCCTGAACTTCTTCTTAGATGAAGGGAAAGATACCCATTGGTTCCGTTGGCTAGAGCGCCGTTTGGCCAATCTTGCAAACGTTCCTGCGATGTCCGTGTTTATTGCCCTAATTGCGTTATTGGTAATGGCAGCAAACGTGGCCGAAGCCTCTCGTCTAGCGGTAGTGATGGCGGGTATCTGGGGGATCGTGGTGTATATCGGTGTCCAAGTACTGAGTCATTTATTGGGTGGTGAACCTGAAGTTGATGAAAACGGTAATGCGGTTGGACATGACGCAAATGGCGTACCGACGGGCGTGATCAAAGCAGGTTTTGGTGGTTTCCTTTACCTTGAAGTACTCGATGCCTCATTCAGTTTTGATGGTGTGATTGGTGCATTTGCGATTACCTCTGATGTTGTGATCATTATGCTCGGTCTTGCCATTGGTGCTATGTTCGTGCGTTCGATGACCATTTACCTGGTGGATAAAGGCACCTTAGATGCTTATATCTTCCTTGAACATGGTGCGCATTATGCGATTGGTGCTTTGGCCTTCATTATGTTGGCGAGTGGCACAGGTCTGCATGTCCCTGAAGTGGTAACAGGCCTGATTGGTGTGGCATTTATTGTTTGGGCGGTGATTGCCTCAATTCAATATAAAAAGCGCCAAGAAAGTCTAGGCTAATTTAAATTTGCCTGAAATCTCCCAAAAAGCGCAGCATTAGCTGCGCTTTTTATTTGTCCAATTATCAGGATATTTAAAATCAATAAAAATCCTGCTTCGTTTTAAGCTGAATGTCCTATAATCCCATTCCAAGATTAATGAATTTTTAACCAGCTATGATGAATGCTCTTGAACGACGCTCAACTTTTGCTTTGAGTAGTATTTTTGCCTTACGTATGCTGGGGCTGTTCATGATTATTCCTGTTTTCTCTGTGGCAGGTCAGCAATATGCAGGGGCTACACCGGCACTCATTGGTTTAGCGGTGGGTGTTTATGGTTTAACTCAAGCGATTTTACAGATCCCGTTTAGTCTAATTGCAGACCGTTATAGTCGTAAACCGTTGGTGGTAATTGGGCTGCTGTTGTTTGCTTTAGGTGGTGCAATTGCTGCAATGTCCGATAGTATCTACAGCGTAATTATCGGGCGTGCGATTGCTGGTGGTGGTGCTGTATCTGCGGTGGTGATGGCTTTGTTAGCCGATGTTACACGTGAAGAACAGCGTACCAAAGCCATGGCCATGATGGGGATGAGTATCGGTTTGTCCTTTGTGGTCGCGTTTAGCCTTGGGCCTTGGCTCACAGGTTTAGTCGGCATCTCGGGTTTATTTTGGGTGACCACCATCATGGGACTTGCCGCGATTGCGATGTTGCTATTGGTACCGAAAGTAACGCGTCATCATAAAAATTTTCAACAAGGTTATCTGACGCAGTTAAAGCAAGTACTGAAAATGTCTGATCTAAATCGTTTACATGTTTCAGTCTTTTCATTGCATTTACTGCTCACAGCGATGTTTATCTATGTGCCGTCTCAGTTGATTGACTTCGCCAATATTCCCTTGCATTCGCATGGTTTGGTGTATTTGCCGCTTTTGGTCGTGAGCCTGTTTTTTGCATTTCCAAGTATTATTTTGGCGGAAAAATATCGCAAAATGCGCGGCATTTTCTTGACCGCCATTGGTGGCATTATTTTAGGATTGGGCATCTTAATTTTTGGTTTCGAATCAAAATATATTTTGCTGACAGGCTTAGGTTTATTCTTTATCGCATTTAATGTGATGGAGGCATTATTACCGTCATGGTTGTCGAAAGCAGCTCCAATTCAATCCAAAGCGACTGCCATGGGGGTGAACGCCAGCAGTCAGTTTCTGGGGGCATTTTTTGGTGGTATGATTGGTGGGCAACTTCTGTTGCTAAATGATACGGCAATGGGATGGGGCATCCTGACAGGGCTAGCCATTTTATGGTTGATCATTAGTTTTGGGTTGGCTCAGCCGCGTTATTTATCGTCTATGGTTTTCAGTTTGCCTGAAGATAAAGAAACGGATGAATGGACTTCTCAGCTTTTAGCAATTCGTGGTATTGAAGAAGTTGTGGTGATGTCTGACCAGCAAGTGGCTTATGTAAAAGTGGATAAGCAGCAGATGGATGAATCTGCGCGACAACATTTAACGCACTTGTTAGGGAAAGAGGTAGCCATTTAAGCATAACTCTTATAAAGTAAATAATAGAAACAAATAGGAAGAATACGTCTGATGCGTGGTGTAAATAAGGTCATTTTAGTTGGTACTTTGGGTCGTGACCCTGAAACAAAAACTTTCCCAAATGGTGGTTCTCTCACTCAGTTTTCAATTGCAACGAGTGATTCATGGACAGATAAAAATACAGGTGAACGTAAAGAGCAAACAGAATGGCACCGTATTGTGTTACATAACCGCTTAGGTGAAATTGCACAGCAATATTTGCGCAAAGGTTCTAAAGTTTATATTGAAGGTTCATTACGTACTCGTCAGTGGACAGATCAAGGCGGTCAAGAGCGTTACACGACTGAAATTCGTGGTGAACAAATGCAAATGCTTGACAATAATCGCCAACAAGGCGAACAAGGTCAAGGCGGTGATTTTGGTCAGCCTCGTTTTAATAATCAACAAGGTGGTTATAACAATAACCAAAACCAAGGTGGCTACGGTAATAGCTCAAACCAAGGCGGTTATGGCAATAACCAACCGGCTCAAGGCAATAGCTATGGCAATAACAACCCAGGTGGTTTTGCGCCAAAACAACAGCCTGCACCGACACCGGCTCCTGCAGCAGCAGATTTAGATGATGACTTACCGTTCTAATGAACCTTAAACACAGCGTTTAAAACGGTAGATCATCATCAAAAAAAGCCCTCAATCTTGAGGGTTTTTTTTCGCAGGTCTCATCTTGAAAGATCAGTTTCATTTTGCAATTGAGTCGATGACTTATTTTTTTGCAGAAACCCACATGGTAATCACGGCTTTAAAAACTGCTTCATTACGTGTGTTGTTCACCACGACATTCACCAAATAATCACTCCCTGCATTCCAGGTAAAATTAACATCGACAGGCGTGGCAATGGCCGTTAAATCTGTATCAGCTTTTTTCAAATATTCCACAGTCATGCCTTTGGGAATCCAACGATGGCTGCTCGGAACGGTCACATCGGTCATGGTTCCGCCAGCCAATTCAGCCATATTACACATGGCAATCGCGTGGACAGTGCCAATATGATTCAGCACGCTGCGCTGTTTTTTTATATGTAGTTCACAGTATTGGGGCTTTAATTCATCAAAAACAGGCGAAATACTGCTGAAATACGGTGCTTTCAAACACAGCAATTTTGAAAAAGTCCATTTCCCTGCGGGTTTGTTTTGGAAGGTCTTCCATAATTTTAATGCTTGGCTCATGCTTAATTATCCGTCATTATTCAGAATATAATTCTAATACAGAATATTGTTCTGTTAATGGCGTAAATGACGTCACAGCTATTAAAAAAAGCCAACATTGTTTTAAAATGACCCGATCAAAGGGAAGGTATCGATGTCGTCAAATCAAGCATTATTGCAACGAATTTACAGTGGTCGCCGAGCGGAACTTAAACGGCAGATCTTAGGAGAAGCCCTTGCATGTTTTTTAGAGCAAGGGATTGAAACGACGACGATTGAATATGTACGAGACCGTGCAGAGACCAGTGTTGGCGCGATTTACCATCATTTTAAAAATAAAGATGGTTTAGTGGCGACATTGTATTTTGCAGCGTTGCAAGATCAATTTGCGAAAAGGGCAGATGCCTTGACACAGGCCCAATCGCTGCAGGAAGGCATTCAAGCCATTTTGTGCTCGTATATAGACTGGGTCGAAGCCTATCCTGATTTTGCAGAATTCTTATATGCTGCAGGGTTTAATATGCGTAAGGAAACGCTACAAGCCGAGTTAAAACAACATAATCTACAACGCAATACCGCGCTGCTGGATTGGTTGACCGCACAATCCGATTGGCATTTGATCGAGCATTTACCCAAAGAATTAATGATGTCTTTGGTCTTAGGGGCAACGGAAAATTATTGTCGGGCATGGTTATCGCATAAAGTCAAAACGCCACCATCACACTATAAACAACAGTTTATACAGGCTGCTTGGCAGGCCCTCTGTATGGATATAAAGCCTTGCTCTCATTGAAATTGATTGGTTTTCTCGATGGAAAGGCAAAGATTGATTTAAATAGTAAATCTAAAAATCCGATAGTTTTTATAAAAAAGTTCGGTTTTACCTATGATTTGATAAGTCGTATTCTAGCTTCAACAGATAAGCAATCCCTGAAATGAGTTAGAGGAATATCAAATGAGTTTAATTAATACTGAAGTAAAACCATTTAACGCTACCGCTTACCAAGACGGTCAATTTATTGAAGTTTCAGAAAAAGACTTCTATGGTAAATGGTCTGTGGTGTTTTTCTATCCTGCTGACTTTACTTTTGTATGTCCAACAGAATTAGGCGATCTTGCTGATCACTATGCTGAATTCAAAAAAATGGGCGTAGAAATTTATTCAGTATCTACTGATACACACTTCACGCATAAAGCTTGGCACGATTCTTCTGAAGAAATTAAGAAAATCGAATACCCAATGGTTGGCGATCCAACTTGGACACTTGCGAAAAACTTTGATGTTTTAATTGAAGCGGATGGTCTTGCTGACCGTGGTACTTTCGTAATTGACCCTGAAGGTAAAATCCAAATCGTTGAAATCAATGCAGGTGGTATTGGTCGTGATGCTTCTGAATTGATGCGTAAAGTAAAAGCTGCTCAATATGTACATGCACACCCAGGTGAAGTATGTCCTGCAAAATGGAAAGAAGGTGAAGCGACGCTTGCACCATCGATCGACCTAGTGGGTAAAATCTAATTTAGTGATCCAACCGTAGATTTAAAAAAGCCAGAACTCAGTTCTGGCTTTTTTTTGTGGTCTAGAACATTAAACTAAATAGCCATCATGCTCCGGAGCATAGTCACGAATTCCAGCGACTAAATAGTCAATTAATCTTTCCATGACTAGGCGCTGACCTTTTCGCGAAGCATATACCAATTGTACCGTACCGACATTTGAGCACCATTCGGGGAAGAGGTGAATTAAACGACCTGCCTCAATATCTGCTTGTACCGTTAAATACGGTAAGTCTGCGATGCCTAAACCATCGAGTACCGCATAATAAGCACCTGCTAAGTCATTGCTTTTAATCCGAGGTTGTAAGGCAATTTCAATCTGCTCTTGCTGTCCCGTATGATGCAAATGCCATTGATAGCGGTTTTTCTGTGTGCCCAAAACGATACTCGGAAATTCTGTCAATTCGGTAATATGCTTTAACTCGCGTCCTTGTAAAAGTTCAGGACTAATCACTAAGCAATGCACGGTTTTAATCACGTCACGTACAATAATGCTCGAGTCTTCATTCTTACTAAAATTGGTACGAATCGCTAAATCAATGTCGTCATGCAAGACATCTACACGGCGGCTAGACAGCTCGAGTTCAACCTGAACTTTGGGATGATCTTTTAAAAATTGATTTAACAAGGGGCGAATTTGATGTTCCATCATGACCGGTGGACAGCTAATTTTAACCAAGCCTTCAAGTTCACTTTTTTGCTTCAGGAGTACCTGATGCGCACATTCGACTTGTTCGATCACTTTTATGCATTCTTCATACAATTCTTGGCCTAATGTCGTGACCTTAAAGTGTCGGGTAGAACGCTGAATAAGGGTGACATTATATTTGGCTTCAAGATCTAAAATGCGTCGGCTTAATTTTGATTTTGTAATATTCGATGCTTCACTTGCAGCGCTAAAACCGCCATGTTTCACCACCAAGTAAAAGTAGTAATAGTCATCAAATGAATGCATGGATCACCTTATGCAGTGAAAAATTATTTCAATTCAAATTATCATACGTCAATTTATATATCAGGTATAAAAAAAGCGGCTCGGAGCCGCTTTTTACTACTGAAGGATTATTTCTTTTCAGTATTTTGCGTATAGCTGTTGATGAGGTTGCGGTAGTCCGGTATATGGTTGCCGAAAAGCGCACCTAAACCTTCAATATCATTACGCCAGTCGCGGTGTAATTCACACGCGGTACCAAACCACGTCATAAGCTGCGCACCCGCTTGCGTCATACGTTGCCAAGCTGAGTCACGGGTTAAATGGTTGAATGTACCTGAAGCATCGGTCACCACAAAGACGTCAAAGTCTTCTTCTAAAGCAGACAAGGTTGGAAATGCAACACAAACCTCAGTCACTACACCGGCAATAATCAATTGCTTTTTGCCTGTTGCTTTGACGGCTTTCACAAAGTCTTCATTGTCCCAAGCATTAATTTGACCTGGGCGTGCAATATAAGGTGCGTCAGGGAACATCTCTTTTAGTTCTGGAACCAATGGACCGTTTGGACCTTGTTCAAAACTGGTGGTGAGAATCGTTGGAAGATTAAAATATTTTGCGGCTGCAGCCAGTGCGAGCACATTATTTTTAAATTTATCTGGATCAATGTCGCGAACCAATGAAAGTAGACCTGTTTGATGGTCAACTAAAAGTACCGCGGCATTATCTTTGTCTAAACGAACGTAAGGTTTGCCCATTTTATTGTCCTCTTTCCTGTTTGCAAGTACGCAGGATCAGATGAAATCTGCGTGTTAACTAGATTTAGAATAGTTGTAAAAATGAGACAATGAAATGGGTTTAAATGAGAAGCTCAATCATAAAATTGGGATAATTCATCGTTATATATGACTTAAAGCTTAGAATTTCTGAATTAATGCTTGGTTTTGAGTGAGGTGCAGATTGTATGTCTGAGTATTGTTCTAAATTTGAGATATAGAATGCTATCTGGATGATGGCCATCAAGTATTTCAAAGCTTAAAATAAGCGCTATGTTCATCCTATCGTATGAATATAGGAGCTAAGAAATGAAAAAAGTAATAGGTGTTTATCGTAATCAGCAAATGCACTGGGTGGGCGATGGTTTTCCAGTCAAAAGCTTATTTTCCTATGATCGTCTAGGTCAGGCGATTAGCCCATTTTTGCTTTTGGATTATGCGGCACCTTATCAGTTCGATCCCACCACTGCACGGCATGGTGTAGGTTCACATCCACATCGTGGTTTTGAAACGGTGACTATCGCCTACAGCGGTGAAGTGACTCATAAGGACTCAAGTGGTGGTGGCGGCACAATTCAAACAGGCGATGTGCAATGGATGACCGCAGGGTCGGGTCTGGTGCATGAAGAATTTCATTCGCCTGAATTTGCTCAAGCAGGTGGTCTTTTTGAAATGGTTCAATTGTGGGTGAATTTACCGGCAAAAGACAAAATGACCCAGCCTCGTTATCAAGCGATCACACGCCAAGATATTCCTCGCATAGACATGGATGAAGGTGCAGGGCATATTCGGGTGATTGCTGGTGAAATGGGTGGTCACCTTGGGCCTGCACAAACCTTTAGTCCAGTGAATGTCTGGGATGGTGAATTGAAAGCTCAATATGAAACCACCTTACATGTACCTGAAGGGTATAACACCATTTTGGTGGTCTTGAAGGGTGAGGTTGTGGTGAATGAAAGCCATAAAGTTCAAGACAGTTCGATGGTCATGTTTGCCAAAGATGATATCGCCATTCAGCTACAAGCGTTGCAGGACACACAATTTCTGTTACTTAGCGGTGAGCCACTAAATGAGCCGATTCAAGGTTATGGCCCATTTGTGATGAATAGCAAAGCTGAAATTATTCAAGCCTTTGATGATTTCAATAACGGAAAATTTGGTGAAATTGCGCTAGCGCATGAGGCTTAAGTGAAATTCATGCCGTTGAAATAGCCGAAAAAAAAGCCTCTGAACAGTCAGAGGCTTTTTTATTGAGCGCTGTAGTATTTATAGTTGTCATGATTTAAATATCATTTTACTTTTTATAAATTGTGATGAATTTATCACTTTCTTATGTGGCGCATCTTAGCGAGACTTGGCTTTAAAGTAAACCGAAAGTTATAAAAATGGTTAATTTAATTGTTTGGTTTTATAGAGTAATTAAAATTTTAAAGAAAAATATGTTTAAAAAACAAAGCTTAAATTGTGTGCTTTTTGACTGTAAATATTTGTAAATTTAACTTAAAAACGGCTGTACTGAAATCCATACAAAAAGTGCGAATCTGGTATTTTTTAATAGCTATTTTTAACTTCTGATCAGTCATACTTTTAAACTGTGTTTTATAGATGGAAAAGAAAATTGGAAATTGCAGTCATCGGTAGTGGCATGGCTGGGCTGGCTACCGCAAGAATTCTTAAAGACGCAGGGCATAACATTACAATTTTCGAAGCTCTGCCTGGTCGTGGTATGGATAGCCACAGCACTGAGTTTGAAGGCGGCTTGATTGATGCCCCTTTGCGTGTGATGAATCCACACCTCTGGAAAAATACCTTAAGTTTGGCGACCCATTTAGGGATTAAAACTTTCCCCGTCCGTACCTATATGGCATGCAGTTGGCTATTTGAAGATCGTACAGAAACGTGGTTGACCACCAGTCGTAGCCGTATTGGTAATTTCCCAATTATTAATAACCGTAAAGGCTTACAACAATATGGCTGGCGTTTAGTCAAAGGGATGTTGCAACTCAAAGCGGCGATCACTCGATTTTTTAAATCAAAAAATCAGGACATCACGCTTGCCGAGTTCATTAATAAAAATGAAATTGAAGAAGTATTTTGGCATGGTGCGGTCATGCCTGTGTTGTATACCATTTGCACCTGTAACCCGAAAACGATTGGGGAATGGCCTGCGAAACCGTTGTTGATTTTCTTGCGTCAATTGACCAATGGCGATGCCTTGCTGCGTATCCAAGGTGGTACACCTGCGTTGGTTGATAAACTGATTGAAGGTTTAAATATTCAAAGTGGTACGGCAATTACCAAAGTGCTCGAGCAAGACGATAAAGTCTTGGTGGAAACTGAGGCCGGTGCACATCATCTATTCGATCGCGTGGTTGTTGCGACACCAACCACCAAAACGGAAGAATTTTTAGATTCTACTCAGTTTGCTGACGATATTGAGCTCTTAAAGAAATTTAAATTTGAGCAAGGTCAGTTGGTGATCCACACTGATCAAACGGTGATGCCGCCGAAGCGCAAAGATTGGTCTGTACTAAGTTATATGATGGATCGTAAATTTACTCGTCAGCAATTTACCGTGTGGCTTAACTCAATCGAGCCGAGCTTGGTGGGTAAAACCCCTGTGTTCCAAACCTGGCAGCCAGTGACACCGATTGATCCTAAAAAAGTGATCTCTTCGGTCAGTTTGACACGTGCAGTGGTGGATTCACATACCGTGGCGCTGAATAAAGAGTTACAGCAACGCCATTTATCCCCTGAACGTAAAGTCTTCTTCTGTGGTTCATGGTCTTGTGACGGTCTGCCGATTTTAGAGTCTGCGGTAACGTCTGCTATGCATATTGCAGAAATTTTTGGTGCGCCATTGCCGTTTGTGGGTTTAAAACCTAAAGTGGAGGTTGCCCCTCAACTCGGTTACTAACATGAAATGGCTTCAAGCAATTCGTCAGTACGTCCCTAGCCATAAATATGCGATTAACAGTCGACTACTCGGAGATGATGCGGAGCTTGCTTGGAGCAATTTGGGCTATTGGAATGATGCAAAATCATCCTATCCTGCAGCCTGTCAAAAACTCGCTTTCCATCTTGCCGAATCCATTCAATTAAAATCTACAGATCGTGTTTTAGACCTTGGTTGTGGGCAGGGCGCGAGCTTGGTTTTTTGGATGGAACATTTTCAAATTCAAAACTTATCCGCAGTCGAATTGCAAACCGAATGTGTGGAAAAAATCCAAAAAAATTTAAATTCAAAAATCAAAATACAACAAGATTCATTTTTGAATTTAAAAAATATTTATCCACAAAACTGTATGGATGCCGTACTGTGTATTGATGCTGCGTATCATAGTGATTTGAATTTATTGCTTTTATCAGTTGTTAATGTTTTGAATTCAAAGGGACGCTTTGCTTTTCACTATTTGATGTTGTCCGATGCGTTTTTGAATTTAAATTCAGTGCAACGATTGAAATATCAAAGTCTGTTGAAAGCAGCAGATGTGAATTTGAAAAATTTAAATTCAAAGCAAAATTTACAACACCAAGTGCAACAGGCAGGTTTCGAAAATATCCAGATTGAAGATATCAGCGAATTCGTATTTCAGGGTTTTGCCGATTATATTCAAGAACAAAAAAGTCAGATGAGCCTGAGTCATGCGGATCAATTCAAAATCAAGATGACGGCAAAATTGTGTGAGAAGTTGTATCGAGACGGGCTGATTCGTTATGTGCAGATTAGCGCGAGGAAGCCATAAAAAAGAGGCTTTAAAAACATCAAAGCCTCACTAAAAAGCGAGGCTAAGAAATGGTGCCGGCACACGGATTCGAACTGTGGACCTACTGATTACAAGTCAGTTGCTCTACCAACTGAGCTATGCCGGCGTTGTGGAATGCATTCTACAGATTTTTTGAAGTGGTGCAAGTTAAAAAAACAGCAAATCGAATGTAATTTATACGTTTGATTTATTCAGCATTCGACCGATGTTTGGCTCTAAAAACCAGAGAAATAAAAATAGGTAATGTTTCGCCCACAAGATGTGGGCGAAAAAATAGGATGGGTGAGCGTTGAGTGCTATTTCATTCTTAAAATTTGGTCTAGATCCTGTGCGCATTCTTCAAGTGTATATGCCATCTCCAGTTGCATTTGGGGGCGGAGTTCATTGGCGAGCTTTCGCCATTCGTCAATCAGACGCTGTGCTTTTTGAATTTTATGTTTATTGATGTCTTTGGCAAGGGTTGGGGTATAGCCACCACGTTTGGCGTTCTTGATCTGCTTAACATAATTCTGGCTGTTATTCATGTTCTCTCCCGAATAGCAGTGATATATGAAAGGTGTTTTTTTAAGTTTTTCGTTGATCAAGTTAAAAGTACCGCAATCGCGTTTCAGTTCTATGATGTTTAAATTAATGAATAATTTTTTGAATGGCACCTATATTGAGAGGATGATTTATTTTTAGCATAGGCTTAAGTAATTGTCTTTAGAATATAAAATTTGTATTTGTAAATATACGTGTACTTATTGCTGCCAATAAAAAATCCATAAGTCGTGCATTAGGAAAAAAACGTGTGATTTAAATCCATCAATCAGGACTTAAATACTGTGAAGTTATTGAGCTAAAAGGCTAAAAGATGAATTAGGGGGATATTTAATATTGAGGATATTACAATTAAAAAAGGCCTAAATATTATTAATTTAGACCTTCGTTCTGCTTGGCATTGCAGTTTATTCTGGCGGTGAAAGAGGAAGTCTGAATTTAGTTATAAGTTACTGAAAATAATAATTATAAAAATGCATAAAATTAAATATACCGACAAATATACCGACAAGTGAAAAAAGAAAAAAATATCAGATCACGTATCGTTAATTTGATTCCTTAATAATCGATATACGAAATCATATATATTGAATAAGGTTGATAGCAGAAAAAGATATAAGCGGCTGAGCACTGAATTTGATCCTTTATCTCTACTGTAAAGCTCATACCTTTTTACAAATCCTAATCGAAATCTAGGCTAATTCGGAGTTAACCAAGCATTCAAAGGTCCTACATGCTTCTTAACACCATGAGCATAAGAAGACTGATGGTAGGGAGCTCCTTGATAAAGAATATAATCACAAGTCTTCTCGAGTTCTTTGTAAACTGCATTGTCCGTAGCACAGCTATATAAAAGTGCTATACCTATATTTTTACTATCTTTTGAAGCTTGTACGGTTATGTATTCGCCTGATTTGATAGGTTGGCCAAAAAAATGACATTGCCACCCATTATCTCTGAGTTTTTTTACTATTTCATCGTTCATCTTAGTTGAGAGAATTGCTGCGCGACCTAACCAGCCATCATCAGAGGCAGTAGGGTTAAAAGGTAGGCAATGATCAATTTGTAATTGCTGCAAGATATGGTTTTTAATGGCCTGGGTATTTAAGCAAGCAAAGACATCATTACGAAAAGACTCTGATCTTCTATCTAAAGTTGGTGGGAAAATTGAAACCTTAGATTGTTTCATTGCAAAACATTCAATAAATGCTAATGCTTGAATTAGCCCCATGGCTCGAAAAAAATTAGAGGGATTTTGCCAAATTTCTGATTTAGCATGTGCAAAAAAGTGCCGGTTAAAACCAGAAGTATTTTGATAGTTATCAGTGTTTTCATAAAAACTATTTTTAAGCCAGTTTCCAATCAACATAATAATTCTAATACGTTCATTCATTACCTTTAGAACATCATCTTGGACATACTCTTCAGGAATCCAATCTACACCTAATATATGATCATGCTTTATATTGTCTATAGCACGTTTTATGCATCGATCAACTTTAGTTTTTAAATCAAGATTCTCAACGGAGTCCTCAATAATAGTATTTAAAATATCTTCAATTATTGGAATTAAAGATGCTATAGAAGTCACTTTCATTCCGCTATAAAAAGCTAAAATTGATTCTTTAATTAATGGTACATGTTTTGATATCGCTATTGAATCAGAGAAAGTTTGTACAGTTATTGGAATAATATTAGAGAAGTTATATACAGTTGGGAAAAACTCCTTAAAGCGGTTTTGGAGCTCTTCTCTAGACAAAATATCTTGATAACCAATTTTCAAATTGGTTATTTTGAACCCTTCATTTATTTGCTCACGAGTCATAAATACAGGTAGAAACCAGTCAACTTGAGTCCAGAAATTCTCTTCTTTTTGGAGTGGTAAAATATTATTTTGATAAATTTTAATTTCAGATAATTTATAACGTGGCATTAAGACGGTGGCATTCTCTAAAGTTGTAAGCTTAATTGCAGGAATAGTTTGATTAAAACCAAACTTAGTTTCTTCTATTTCTAATATTTCAATTTCTTGATCCATACAGTCAGAATGGATTTCTTCAAGAGTAATTGTTTGCATCTTATTTTGGTTGTTAAATTTAAACCAAATTCCTTTAATTTTATTTAATGATTCTTTAGGCATGATTTTTACTCTGATCTTAGAATTATGATCTCCAATCCTAAATTGGAGGTTGGACGGGATCTGAATGAACTACACTTTTAGTGCAGTTAAAAGGTGTGCTCTTGAGTGTATATCTGAACAAAATATCTTTAAACAGGAACTCTTATTTATAGAAAGACCATCAGTGCTTAAAAAAAAGCCTACTTCATGAATATGGCGTTTTTTATGCTTTTTGAATCAAAGATAAACTTTTATGCTTTCCGCATAAAAATACACTTTTGAATGAATAATGATCTACTACACCACAACGAAAACTGATTGTCTTTTAAGCTTAATGCAGTGCATTTCTAACGGCAGTGCAAAGTTTTGGTTCTCTGATTCTGTTAGTTTTTCAAAGTTCCATACTGTCATTCCAAAGTTGATCTTGGAGTATGGTCTCAATCTGGATGAATCTTTACGCAAGCGAAAATCAGATTATGGGGAACCAGTGTGGAGTTTAGTTATCAATTATGATCCGGCAAGGAATGATGTATTCCAGTTCTGGTTATTTACCACAGGCTATAGAGAAGCACGAAGAAGTAAGCTGACGCTAAAAGAAATACTCGCTAAAAATTCCAGCATGGTGCAAAAGCAAAAGCTCAACAGTATTTTGACTGTCAAAAAAGAGAAGCTGCTTCGCTATGGAGATTATGTACTTGGACAGTACATAGAGTTCAGCGACCTTAAACCTCAATTTGCTAAGACTTATTATCACCCGGAACAATTTGGAGTGATATTTAATACCAAGACAATCCGAACAAAGACAATTGATAGTAATAGGAATTCAACTTACCGGATATTTAAACCGTTCGATAATTTTGAATTAAATCGTCTGGCCGGCATTAATAAAAATTTTGGTTTCGCTTTTCTCGAAAATAAACATACTCGCTGGAATAAAACCTCCGTAAGTCAGTTTTTATTAAATCAGTTTGGAATTAAGTTTGATGCTAATACCGGTTATAACGACCGATTAAAAGAACTGACTAGGGTATTACGTGGAGTTCGTAAAAAGCACTTGGAGTTTTTCCAGCGTCATTCTCAGAAGAAAGTCCGCTACACCTGGTATTTATCAAAAGATTTTATGCAGTCGGCTGAAAGGGAGTTAGATAAGAAGATTGATTTAATCTCTACAGGTAAGGCAGATCGATTAAAAGAAGCTACATATCGACTAAGTGCACATGGTAATTTCCATGGTACCCGGCACCAAATTGGAAAGTTACAGGCCAAGACCAGATCAAAATTAAATAGTAGGGATCCAAACCATAAGAAACTAAATCAAATGTATTTCCCTCAAAACCTTCACTATGTACGGTTTACTGCTAAAAAGGCTCAGAATATGAAAGAGTTTGAATTGGCATGCCAGAATGCAGACAAGATTTATATAAATAAAAAGAGTCGGTCGAGAACTAAAGCTACTCACTAATCTATTTCAATCTCTAATAATCTTTGGAAATTGAAATCTACCCAATATTGGGATCATTCCGAAAACGGTAATATTCCCAATATTGGGATTTTGAACGATCCCGTTTTTGGGATTTTGAATGTACCCGTTTTTGGGATGCAGAACCTATCAATGAATCAACCATAGAATCTATCACTCTCTGAGAGCTATCTAGATCTATTTCTTGCCAGTGAATTATCTTGATGATAGGTACAGGTAAAACACAATTTATGAATGGATTTGATTTCTAGCCCAAAGATTGATTATGGATATAGTCAAATTTCTTACTGGTTTAAGCACAGTGAGCTTTTCTTTAGAAAAACAACTAAAGGTACATTAAAAATTATTTCACGCTTAGAACGCAAATCTGAGCGATATGTGGAAGCTCAAAATTATGCAAATGATATACAAGCTGCCAGCTAAAAAAAGATTCAGTTTTAGTGAAATTAGTGGAGTAAAAGAGGTGTTTCGCGCTCTCCCTCGCGCGCGCGCGCGTTTTGTTGGAAATACACCCATTTTTTAAGTGCTCAAATTGCTTATTAATGGGATCAAACGCATAGGGGGGGATATGGGTATTTTTGTTGAACTTAATAATTTTGAAGCATCAAAAAGATTAATTTTTTTAAAAACAGAAATCTGGTACGGCGCACCAAATTATTTGGAGATGATTAGGGAGTTGAAAGAGCATTATGAAATGACGAATGAAAAAATTGCTTTTTTGCTTCCAGTTTCAGGTCCATCAACGGTAAATGATTGGGAGTTTGGCAGCACGCCAAATTATGAAGCAGGCGAAGCATTTATTGATTTGTGGAAAGCTTTTACTGAAAAAACCGATCAGGACATCCCTCGAATTAATCACTGGAGAATATGATTGATGACTAAGCAGCCAGCGTATAGACCTTTAGATTGTGATGATATGGAGCGATCGATTCAGCTCTGCAATGGAATTGAATATTTAATTGACGAATTCCAAAGAGCAATTAATGGTAAAGAGCCCAACCAGTTATATGAATCTAGCTATCAAATGCAATTACTGAAGATTGCTGATAATTTGGAGGAGTTGATTTATCGGCTAACTTATTTGGCGGATAAAAATAATAAGGAATTCTATTTTCAACATTTGTTTTCAATCCTTAAAAGTTTAACTACTGCACCAAATGTATTAATTATCACGGCGTATTACTTAGATCCTAAGAATGAGTATAAGCGCATAGTCAATCGGAATACCTTCAACTTTGAAATAGAGCAAATTGTTAAAAAAATTCAGTTTATAAAACCTGTGCTGCAATCACTTTCTGTTGGGCGTAAGTCTGGCATTAAATACATTGCACGCTATGTTTAGCAATCTTTGATCGCACGGGAAAGGAGTAATTTGTGCTCCTTTTTTCATTCTAAATATACCCATTTTTTGAGGACTAACGCCGTTTTAATTTACAGGTATGAAATAGCATTCGATACAGTGCTTGATTACTTAGGAATTAAAAATGAAAGAACAATGTAAGCAGGCCGTAGCCAAGGCTTTAGGAAAAGCATCATTAAATGCTCAAGAAGTTCAGAATATTGAGGCTAGAATCAATCAGGCTATGGTTAATCTAGCGCGTAAGGATATCCAAAAATGGAGAGGGCTCACAGATTTAGAGAAGCTATCTGCAGCCAGCAAGCAAGTAGCGGAAGACATACAAGCTGACTTTGCTCGTAAGAAGCGAATAGCCGTACAAGACATTCTTATCCAAAATAAAAACCTAGCCATTCTTCAAGATCCAGCACTCAAGATAAGCGCATCAGAGCGTATAGACCGGATGGTTGCAGCGTATGGCGATATGTCAGGCATTCAGTCTGCAGACTCTAAGACCAGAGTGATAGCAGACCTTTACCGGGGGCAATTGGTAGACACCTATCTAAATATCAAAGGTGGCCTGGGCATATTCACCGATAAGGTTATGGTCCAAAACATCATCAAGGAACTACATGGGGAAAGCACTGGAGACGCTACGGCGCTTAAAGCTGCTCAAGGCATTAGTAAGACCTTTGATGACATTCTAGAGCGTTTTAATCGTGCAGGCGGTGACATTAAAAAACGCCGTGATTATGCATTGCCACAACACCACAGCCCACAAAAAGTAGCTGAGGCAGGTCAAGAGCAGTGGACTAATGACATTATCAACCTGATCAAACGTGAGGACTTTGTAGACGCTCAAGGCAATCTAATGCCTGATGATGAATTAAGAGGTGTATTAGGGAATATCTACACGTCTATTGTGACGGACGGTGCCAATAAAATCGAAGTAGGTAAGGGCTATGTCGGCGGCGGTGCAAAGGTCACTAGCAAGCACCAGGAGAGCCGTGTACTTAACTTCAAGAATGCAGATGCATGGATGGACTATCAATCCCAATATGGTGGTATGCAGCTCGTAGACATCCTGGAAAGTCACATTACAAGCATGTCGAAAGATATTGCCTTAGTGGAAACCTTTGGAAGTAACCCACGCCCAGCCATGCAGATCCTTATGCAGAGTGCTAGGCATATCGACACTGTACAGAATGGTATTAAGCCGGACAAAGTAAACAAGTCCCTTGTACGTGCTGAGACTATGTTTGATGAGTTCACCGGGCAGAATCCACCAGAGAGTAAGGTGCTTGCCAATGCTGGACTAACATATCGCTCCATGAATGTGGCATCCATGCTGGGCGGTACTGTCCTATCCTCTGCCACTGATCAGGCTATGATGCTGAAAACAGCCCACGTAAATGGAATTGCATACCGGAAAGTATTTGGTGAGATGCTTCGGATGTTGAATCCAGCAAATGCAGAAGACAGGCGTTTCGCTCATAGTCTAGGGCTTGCCACTGAGGAGATGCTAGGTTCTCTTAATCGCTGGTCGGACGATGGCCTAACGTCTGTGCATGGCCGTGCTGAACAGATTGCTAAGGCTTCAAGTTCTCTAGCTACTCAGGTGCTACGTGTATCTGGCTTAAACGCTCTTACTGCTGCATCTAAGATGGGCTATTCCACTATGATGATGAACAAATTTGCAGATTTAACACGCTCTAAAAACTGGAACGATCTTAGCGCCGTAGACCGTGAGTTAATCCAAGGGGGTGGCCTCTCAGAAATGGATTGGAAGGTGATGCAATTAGCCGAGCCAATAATAGATCGAAAGGGCAACCCATTAATGCATGCCCAAGCTATCCAACGTATTCCAGATGAGAAGCTCGCTGAGTTTGGCGATCCAAAACGAATTAAGGATGAAGTATCAACCAGACTGCATACTCATATTCTTGATGAGCAAGGTATGGCAATTATTGAGGCAGGCATTCGAGAGCGTACCAAGTTCCAAGTAGGCAGAGCTGGTACAGAAATGGGGGAGTTTTGGCGCTGTGTAACTCAGTTTAAATCGTTCCCTCTAGCCTTCCTTATGCGACATGGCAGCCGTACCCTATCTAAAAACGGTTGGGCTAGTAGGGCTTGGTATGCTGGCTCATTACTTGGCATGACTACATTACTTGGTGGATTAGTTGTTCAACTTAAAGAGCTTGCCTTAGGTAATGATCCGGCTGCCATGTTTGATGATGATGACAACCTGGAGACAGAAGCAAAGTTTTTCACTCGTGCCTTTGTTGCTGGTGGCGGTATGCCAATCATAGGTGACATTATGGTGGCAGGTATGGACCCAAGTGGGCGTGATACTACTGACTTTTTAGTTGGTCCAGTAGGTAGTGATGCAAAAGCTATCCTATCTCTAACCTTCGGTAACCTGAATCAATGGTATGAGGGCAAGGATACTAATGCTGGCAACGAAGCTTACCGATTGCTTAAAAGCAAAATCCCTGCTCAAAATCTTTGGTATACAAAGGCTGCTACTAACAAACTAATCTTTGATGGCCTTCAAGATGCCATTGCACCAGGTTATCGTGAAAAGCTTATTAGAAAGGCCGAGCGTGAGCAGGACCGGACACAGTGGTGGGGAGAATGGGATGAGATAGAAGCCCCGGATTTTGGTAAAGCCATCGGGCAATAAAAAAAGGAGCTTCGGCTCCTTTCTATTTTTCTATAGATAGGATATGTATTGTTCATTTGAAATATCAAAATAAAGAGAATTGAGATGCTTTATATTCTGGCTCTGATTATAGCAATAGCCATTAGTAGTTTAGGATTCATGCTATACCAAAATAAAATGAATCAGGTCAGAGTTTTTGATAGTAGAGAGGAGTTAACAGCCTTCCTCCGTAAAAAATATACTTCAGAGGTTAAGAGTAATCAGCCTATCCATGGTTTCGTATTAGATGAAGCATCCCTGCAGATAACCTTACAAGATCCAGCTATGGCAAGCTTGGGACGATCGGCCATTGATGTACAAGTAAATCTTGTGACTAAAGATGGGTATCAGGAAGTAAGTGCACCATGCGGAAATGTGCAAGCCCAATTCAAGAAAGGAGATTTCGTGGTCGTACTTCCGATCCATAATGAACGTCATGGATTTTGGCATTATGTGACTATTGCTAAGTTACAGCCTATTTATGATGGTAAGAAGAAGAGCTGGATAATTTCTGAGAATTACCTGCAGGCATAGGACGAAAATAAAATGATCTTAGATCGAGAATTTCAGCTTGAACTTATGACAAAAATGGCCGAGGTATATCCAGCTGCTTATAATTTTTCACAAGATGAGCGATATAGGGATAGTGACTTTCGAACAAAGCTTTTCACTAATCTTTATTATTTACAGTCTCACGGATTATTAGAGGAAAAGAGTATTCATTTAACCCTTGGATTCGGTGGAGGGCAAACTTGGACTCTAGGAAATACCAGGCTAAATCACAAAGGTATGGATTTCTTGGCTGATGACGGCGGACTATCTGCAATCTTGGGTACAGTTACAATCAAATTTGAAACTGAGCAACTCAGAGCTATTCTGGTTACTAAGATCATGAGTTCTGATCTTAGTTATGAGCGTAAAACCACTATGCTTGATGCTATTAAAGAACTACCTGCAGAGGGATTAAAGCATCTAACAATGAAAATTGTAGATGCTGGTTGGGATAACATGGATTCTCTTATGAGCCTTATACAGAGTGCAATAACATAATGAATTCTCACATTTGTGGATACAGCTTAAGAGATAACAGCTAATGACCCTATACATCTCGACACCTGAGCTATTGAAGCGTTATGGAATTACTAAAGGTACTCTGATCAGCTGGAGAAATAAGAAGAATTTCCCTGAACCAGTCATTAAAGCGCATGGACGTTCCAGTAGCCGTTACGGGATCAAAGCGGTCGATACCTGGGAAAGAGACAGTGGCTTGCTTGACTCACTTGAAATACAGCCTCTGATAACACCGTATACATAATTTTAGTAGAAAAAGGAATTTCACATCATGAAGAAGATAATAGCGGTCTCTCTAATGGCTCTTATGAGCTCAGTCGCTTTGGCCACCCCAATTACACTTCAGCATTCTAAGACTAGCTATGTGAACTCTGGCATCTGTTCCGCCGTAGTGGATGTGACAATCCATGATTTTCTTGGAACCTATGACAAACTGTATTTAGACCTGGCAGCAAAGGACAGATCCGGCAGAGTGCAGGGGACCTCTAAGAATGTAATAACCTACGGCGATATACAAAACCTCCAAGGTAAAGCATTTGGGAGTGTCTTTATCGAATCAGAGACTATGTGTGGTGCAGATCGCACCTGGACAGTTCAAGTTAAGCGCGCCGTATTAGTCGTAGATGGCAAAAAAGAAGATTTGCTGAAAGCTAAAAAAGTTCATATTGATGATTTTCAGCCTATGAAATTTAAAGTTAATTAACAATATTCGTAATTTATTGGTATGTTCATGCAAATACTGAAAGATAATTTTGGGATGATTCTGATCACCATCATCACTATTTCATATTTATATTTAAGCTGTAATTTTATAATTAATTTAGATGAGTTTAATTCATTGGAGTTAAATGAGAAAGGAGATTTTCTAGCTGGTGTTTTTTCGCCTTTAGCTTTTTTATGGTTGGTTTATGGATATCTCCAACAAGGGCGCGAATTAAAGCAAAATACTAAATCATTACGTCTTCAAGCCACTGAATTGAAAAATAGCGTTGAGGAGCAGAAAAAATTAATAAAAATTCATGAGGATGATCAAAAAGTTCGGCATGAACAAGCTAAACCAATTTTAGAATTTGAAGGTTTACATTTTGATCCTGAACAAGAAGTGATGGTAGAGGCCAATCCTTTTACTGGAGAGCACGGTTATGAGCATAAACAGCAGGATATAAGCTTTCATTTAAAAAATTTAGGATCATCTATTAAGAAAATAAAAATTTTTAGGAATGAAAATTTAATTGAAAGTATTACTTTGCTGGAAAAAGGTGCAAAAAAATTTATAGTTATTTATTTAACAGATGAAGAACAAGATAATTTGCATAGGAATTCTAATTTTGAACTTCAGTTTACATTGTCTTATTTGGATATGTTGGGATTAGAACACTCAGAACTATACCATATTGGGCTTAATGATCGATTTGAAGATGATTATGGTATGGCTTATTACAAATGCCACATAAGAAAAATTAATATATCTCTAAGTTAATTATATTATTCCTTGATTTGAGTCCGCCATTTAGATGATAGAAATGGCGGACATTTTGATATCAAAGTAACTCTAACTGACCAACTTCATATCTATAGGTTTGCCATTCGCCCTCGCGTGGAAAGCGCTCAATACCGGTTTCACTTTTCCAAAGTTCAATGAATGCTTCGCCATGTTCAAAATTTGGAATACCACCACGCGCCCACTCAGACACGGTAGAGGCGCCAGATACAGGTAAGACGAATGCAATCTTTTCATGTGTCCATTTTAAGCGGACTAAGTCTAAGATCATTCGATTGAAGTCTGGACGTTTATAACCGCGGCGTTTAACCAAAAAATCTTTAACCTTTTTCTTTGTTTTTAAGTTAATAAAACGAGCATCCTTTGGTTTTTTAAAGGCAGTACTATCCAGGCCACAATCATTTGTAAACATCATCACTGAACTCCTTGGATTTGTAATAAGGCTTCTGGGTCTAAGTTCGTAAATTGACAGTACTTCAGCTGGGCATGCATGTAAGTGGTACCAGCTTCGCCGTGTCGGTTCTTCCCTACAATGGCCTCGGCAATGCCTCGATATTGGGATTCCTTGTTGTAAACTTCATCTCTGTATAAAAATACGATTTGATCTGCATCTTGTTCAATTGCACCTGATTCGCGCAGATCCGACATCATCGGTCTTTTGTTTGGGCGCTTTTCTAACTCTCGATTGAGTTGTGATAAAAGAACAATGACACACTCAAACTCCTTGGCCATGGCTTTGAGCTCACCAGTGAAATAGGCAATCTTTAAATCCTCTCTGGCGAATGGTTTAGTTGTCTTCATGATCTGAAGGTAATCGACAAGTACGACACCAATAGAACCATATTGATGTTTTACTTTACGGATAGATTCCCTGATATTTGCAATAGATGGTCGGGAAGTATCATTGATCTGCATTGGCACTTCTTTCAGCATCACCACAGCATCTGTATACGCCGTAAATTCATTTTTAGGTAACAGATGAGGGGAATTGCGTACTACCCCAATATCTGCCGGTGCAATCGCGCAACAGAGACGCATGGCGATCTGCTCTTTAGGCATTTCGCCAGACATGATCAGGGCAGGCTTTTTCTGTATGACTGCTACATTGTTTGCAATGAGCTGGAGCATCGTAGTTTTACCCATCGCGGGCCGTGCAGCCACTACCATTAGACATCCAGGTTCGACATCACCTAACTTTTTGTCTAAGTCATATATACCGGTCTGGATTCCTTTAATCATCGAATTGCCAGCAAGTGCGGCTTCAATCTTGCGGTGCATCTCAAGAAATGTATTGGATGCAGCATCATGGATATGAAAAAGGGATTCACTTCCCGATTCAGTATTCAGATCTGCAAAAGCAGCTTGAGCATTTTGGACAAGCTCACCACGGCTAATTGTTAAATGTTTGGCCTGGTGAATTACTTTCATCGCTTCATTTATGACGTGACGGCAAGTTGTTAAATCTTTTAATTTTTCTGCATACGATTGCAGATTGTAGAAGCTGGAAGGGGCGTCACTCATTAACTGCATGAGATATTTTTCACCGCCCGAAGCCTCTGCATGATTACGCATTTCTAGCCATTGGTTGACGAGTACAGCATCATATGGTGAGTTCTTTGCATCAAGGTCTACAATTGCGTTAAAAATCAGTTTATGGCGTGTTGCATGAAAATCTTGTTCAGTCAGTAGGTTTTCAATTTGAGCATAAGAGCCAGAAACCGTCATCAAAGCTGCAAGGACAGCTTGTTCAATTTGTAGGTTATGAATTGGGGTAGTATTGGTATTCACTGCATGCTCCCTAGTAAACTTTTAGGCTTACTATCGGCCAAATTAATAGCTGGTTGCTCAGCTGCTTCAGTAAAGAGTTCAGCTTGATTCACATAATGTGGATTCACTTTTTTATAACGTTCAAATTTATCTATGATCCATGCCGTGAATTTATGCAATTTCTTGGCATCAGACATGACCTGTCCATCGAAATGAGAATTGAATGCACTCAGTTCAAATTCAAAGCTTGGTAACCCCAAAATCAAAGCAGTATTTTTTTCGTGACCTGCAATTTTGAGTTTAATTTCCAGTGATTGTAGATCAGGCATCCAATCGTGCTCGCAAGAGAGATTTATTGATAGATTCCCTGATAGATTCTGCACCCCAATTTTGGGGTCATTCAAAATACCGTTTTGGGGATTGTTCTCAAAATTGGAATAATCCCGATTTTGGGGTTGTTTAATATTCCCGTTATTGGGTTGATTAACCTTAGATTTAATATCTTTCTTGGAGTTTAAATCATCCCGATTTTGGGTGTATTCTTCACGACCTTTAACACCATTGAGTTTTAGAATTTTTACCCGTTTAGTTGGCCCTGTTCGTTCACCGGTATCGATTATTAATTGAAGTTTCATAAGCTCTATAAGAACTTTTTGGACAGTTTTTTTATCCAGCACGGTATCTTTGGCAAGCCGTTCAATGCTTGGCCATGCCGTATGATCTTCGCCGGCTCGATCTGCTAATGAAAGCAGAACGAGGCGCTGTGAGGAGTTATTTACTGAAACTGCCCAGGCCCACCGAGTTGCATCAATGCTCACTACGCCCTCCTTGCTGCTTATGATTTTTCAACACAGTATTCCAAAGACGTTCTGGAGTAATACGTACTGATTCAACATATGCAGCTGATGGAGACGGTGCTTGCTGATCGACAACAGGCTCTGGCTGTATTTTGATTCTTTCTGAGGAGATAGAAGGCTTATCCATTTTTAGTAGCCTCCCATTCCGCTTCATGCTTTTCGCGTTCAACATCGAAAGTGTTGCTATGACTCTCTGCCCAATACGCAGCAATATGAATTAAGTGCTCAAGAGTCCCAAAGACGGCGCCATGAGTACCTTGCTTGATAGTTTCTTTGACTACTTCGACTTCATCTTTAATTTGATAAAACATGGTCTCAAGCCATGATGTATTTTCATGAGCAAGAGAGTAAGCATCGAACAGATCCCCAGCACCGTACTGATCATCAGGCTTATGCGTATGTCTGTTAAGTTCACGCATGTAAGTGTCTGCTTGACTGTTAGCAAGCTGCTGGGAAATTATTATTAGATTTTCTAGTTCAGCAAAAGCAGAGGAGTCGGCTTTATCATTTTCTTGTACAAATGCTTTAACGAAAGCCGTTGCTTTGTTGATCTGGTTAGCCAAAGTTCGAAGTTGTGTGGCAGCTTCAGATGCAAGTGAATAGGCACTGATAATATCAGCGACACTGTAAAAAGGAATTGATTGTTCTGGAAATTGAATTTGTACTTTAGCGTTCATGATGAATGCGCTCCTTGTGTTTGTTTAGGAGCTTTACCAGTCACGACCAAGTGAGGGTGGCAAAGCTGAAAAGGGTTGGTCGACAGGTACACAAGAGACCTGCACATCCGAAGATGTCCCTCTCCAGCTTCACCATAGAGATGCAGAAGCATAGAGATTTTACGCATAAAAAAAGCCCGTAGCGGACTGTATGCGCTTGTGTATTCATAGCCGACCAAAGCTAATTCGATGATTTTGCACCGAACACGATCAATATAGCCGATCATTTTTAATTTGAGAAGCCTTAAACAGAAAATATTTTGAAAATTCATGGCCGCTCCCCAAACCTTTTAGCTAGGATCTGCATACCTTTTGGCAATATGAAGAACTCAGTCTGTGTGTAGCTATATGATTGGCCGGAAGGTTTTACGCCTTCTTTAAGTGAGTATTTAGTTTCACAGTAGCCGCGGTTTTCAGAGTAGTAAGTAGATGCTCTGGCACCATTTAAGTAACGATCCCAATTATGCTTTCTCAACCATTCCGCCAATGTCTGCTGTTTGATATTCAGGATCTTGCATGCTTGCTGAAACTTAACGCCATGCTCTGTATGCGTAATTGTTTCGATGGCTTTTGAGAGTACTTGGTTTTCAGCACTTAACTGGAGATTCTGTTTAGCTTGGACTTCAATGGCCTGCAGGAGATGCTGAGGATTGCTGATATCGAATGCTGGAGTCTGCTGCTCAAGCTCATACCAGCGTTTTACAATTGCTGCGGTAAACTCCGGGCAGAGCTGCGCAACCACAGTAATTGAATCAAGCTTTCCTTGTTCACCAGAAAACACATATTCAGTACTTGTACGGCCATTTGTAGGCTTTTCCACCGTTGGTGGTAAAGCTATAACGAGGCGTTCAGCTAAACGTTCGATAGTCCTTTTTACAGAATCTAGGCGTATTTTCGTAATAGCTGCGATATCCGAACTAAGCATCTGTTGCGATGGCAAAAAGGAAGTGATGGAAGTATTCATAATTAAGCCTCCAACCTTTTAGAAGCCATCCATGCTTCAATATCTTCAATGCGCCATGCAGTGATACGCTCAGTTAATTTAATTGGGGTAGGGAACTCTCCAGCGCGCACTTTGTCCCAGATAGTTGTTTCACCCATTGGCAGTAAACCCTGGCGCTCAGGACGTGCTTTGATGATCCGGGTTGTTCCATCTTTAGCGATGTACTTGCGTTCTTTACGTGCAGCCGTAGTTGCAAGTTGTGACATGCGATAAAAGCCTTTTGGCGCCGTAGTTTGTTGTTGAGTAGACATGAAAAAACCTCTAACTATGTGCCGTACTGCAACGGCGTTAGAGGTAGTATGTTGTTGGTTCTTATGTGTTAATAGATGGAAAGTTCCACTTGATCTATATTAAGTTTCACTTGATATAGGTTTTTCTTTGGTCCTTCCAGGCTCTCTAGCATATTCAGGAGCTACTTCTTTAATCCAATCTTTTATTGATATTGGATGATCTGGTAATTGAGTGTGGTGTTCAGTCTGGTTTAACTCAGCATAGACCATGAAAGTCATTTCTTTAATTTTGATTTTTCTATCCGTATCTTGATTCCATAGATAAGTAGCTAAAGTTTTTGCTGCTAATTGAGCACGCTCTTTGGCGGGGCTTTTTCCTCGGGGCTTTAGATCTATTCTCTTGGCCAAAGTTTCACGAGTTTCAACTGGTGTGTCTTTTTGAATTAAAGAGCCTTCAATAATTCTGGATAGTTGATAGTGAGTTATTAGAATATCTGTTCTAGATAGGGCTTGGGATACAGCTAGTCGTCCTTCCTTTTCAATTGCACTCTCGATCACAGGAATGGGCGTGACAGTATTATGGCTGAACAGAGTATTTTCCTCCCAGAGTTCTATCCAAGCAATATTGATGTTTTCTACAGAAGCCATAACATCTGCAGTAAGGGTGCATTTACCGAGCTCTTGTATCAACTCAGGATGAAGAGGTGGTTTAAAGGCTTCTAAAAAAAGGTTCTTGGGATTTCCTGTAAAGGAATCTTGGATATCTAAAATATTGCTGAAAAAGATACCTAAGCTACCATCGGCAACAGTATTTTTTCTTAAAATTAATTCGTTAATTAGTTCTCGCGTTACCTCAAGCAGACACCCTTCACGTAAAGCTATATTAAGTCTTGCCGTAATAATGGCCTCTAATGTGGCATCCATATCGAAATGTAGCTTTGTATATCCGCCATGTTTATTAACATCGGCATACTCCTCCCATTCTTCCGACATTTCTTCGCCGTAGGCTGCGTAACCTTTCCAGCCTCTTACAAAAATGTAGAGTTGTAGGTCATATACCAACGCCATATTTAATAGCTTCTTGGCATCATAGTAATCAACTTCCAAGGCTCGGTTTAACTCTTTTGCTGCATCTTTCAATGTATAGAAAGGAGCTGGATTTTTAATATCTTTAATATTACTCATGACCATTTATCCTTTTAGAAAACGCAGCAGAGTTATGCCATTTTGGTATTAGGTTTAAAGTGAATTAAATTTTCACTGTCATTATTTGGCTTGAATTTCGATACATCACCACCTTGACGAAGTGTGTCGAGGTAATCAGCCCAGAGCTGCATCATTTCACGTCGACGGCGTAAAAACTTGGTTCGGTTATATGCTGTGCCATTAGGGTCTTTAACCTTATGAGCGAGCTGGTGCTCTACAATATCGGTTCTATATTCGATTTCTTCATCCAGGAGTGTTCGCGCCGTTGCGCGGAATCCATGAGCTGTATGTTTCCCTTTAAAACCCAATCGTTTTAATACCTGGGTAAGGGTGTCTGTGCTCATGCATTCAGATGAAGTTTTGACACTTGGAAAAACGTATTTTGAAGTGGTCCGCAATTCTTCAAGTTCTTTGAGAATGTCATACGCTTGAATTGATAACGGTACGATGTGGTCTTGATTGGTTTTACTTGCTGCAAAGGACAGGCATCTATTTTCAAAGTCTACCGATTCCCAAAGTAGGGTTCTGATTTCCCCAGGGCGCTGGTAGATATATGCTGATAGCTTTATTGCTAACTCAGTTCTAATTCTCGTACGTGGAAAGTCTTTGGTTAAACGCCATGTTTTACGCAACAGATCTGCCAGCTCTTTCTCATCTGTCACAGCGTTATGATTGCCTTTAGTCGGCTGGGGAAGAATGATGTCTGGAGCAGGGTTGTAGGTAATGATTCTTCGCTTCAATGGAAGCTTGAGTACCATGTTTATAATGGACTTAATACGTCTCGCTGATTCAAGTGCACCACGTTCAATAATCGCATCAGTCACATCACGTTCCAGCTGTTCAGTGGTCAGATCTGCAACTGGTAACTTTCCAATAAACGGCAATATATCTTTATTCAGTTTGCGAATTGTTTCGTGGTCTACCTTTCCCTCGTGTCTACGGATCTCTAGCCATTCTGCAGCAAATTTACCGAAAGTATTCTCTAAGGTTTGAAGTTGCTCACGTTTCTTATTATTACGTTGCTCAGCTGGATCGATGCCATCTAACAACATCTTCTTAAATTCATCACGTTTAGATCTTGCTTGCTCAAGGCTAACCATTGGATAGGTGCCGATTGCCAGGGTGTTATATTTTTGAGTTACTGGTCGACGGTAATCCATTCGCCAGTATTTCGCTTCTGTTTCATCAATCAATAAATACAGTCCACCGCCGTCCGGGTGTCTCTGCTTCTTTGCCCCACTCACATCAAAGCTAAGATTTTTAACCTCTTTAGCAGTTAGTTTATTAGACTGTTTTGCCATTCTGATTTCTCCTGGTTGTCGGTATAAAATCAGCGCTTTTGGAGAGTTTTCGGTCAAAACTTAGCTGATTTGGATTTATACCGACAAATATACCGACAAAGTTGTCGGTATACTACCGTTATTCCCCGTAGTGCATCGGGCATAAAAAAAGGCTCAACCCCTTTAAGATCAAGCCTTTTGCACTACGGTGAACTACCGTAAAAGTCGAATTTGGCGGTGAAAGAGGGATTCGAACCCTCGAAACGCTATAAACGTTTACACACTTTCCAGGCGTGCTCCTTCAGCCACTCGGACACTTCACCTTTTGCGCGGTGGATAATAGCGAAAAAAATATATTCTGCCAAGAGAAACAATTGAATTAGACAAAAACATCTTGAGCGGTGCTATGATTCGCAAAAATCCTGTCTAAATTGAAGACAATTATATGCAAAGTACTGCACAAAAAGCCGCATTGCCTGCCATCACCTTGGCAGCTTTGGGCGTAGTATTCGGAGACATTGGGACGAGCCCATTATATGCGCTGCGCCAATGTTTCCTCACAGCACACTTGGCGATTAGCGAAGCGTCTGTGCTGGGTATTCTGTCCCTGATTTTCTGGTGCATCATGCTGACGATTAGTTTTAAATACGTCAGCATCATCATGCGCGCAGATAACAATGGCGAGGGCGGTATTATGTCGCTGTTGGCCTTGAATCTACGAACCACACGAATTGCCGAAAACAAAAAAATCTACCTGATTGCCCTTGGCTTTATTGGGGCATCTTTGTTCTTTGGTGATGGGATCATTACCCCCGCAATCTCTGTGTTATCCGCGATTGAAGGCTTAAGTATTGCGACGCCGATGTTTAACCAATGGCTGCAACCCTTATCGATCGGTATTTTAGCGGGGCTATTTTTAGTGCAACGCCATGGCACAGGCACGATGGGTAAATTCTTTGGGCCTTTAACGCTCATGTGGTTTTTATCCATTGGTGGTTTTGGACTATGGAGTATTTCGCAAACGCCATTTGTGTTGACCATGATCAGTCCACATTGGGCCTTCAATTTTGTGGTTCAGCAGCCTTATGTTGCATTTTTGACTATGGGTGCGGTTATCTTGACGATGACGGGTGGTGAGGCAATCTATGCCGATATGGGGCATTTTGGCCGACTCCCAATCCGCTTGGCATGGTTTATTGTGGTGATGCCGTGCTTGCTGTTGAACTATGCGGGTCAAGGTGCTTTGCTACTGCGTAATCCTGAAGCTTTAGCCAATCCATTCTATATGCTGATTCCTGAATGGGCATTGTATCCAATGATTGCTTTGGCAACTGCGGCCGCGGTGATTGCCTCTCAAGCGGTGATCACAGGGGTATTCTCCATGGTCAATCAGGCGATTCAATTGCGTTACTTGCCGCGTTTGACAGTGAAACATACCTCTGAAGTTGAACGTGGTCAGATTTATTTACCATTTATTAACTGGGCATTGTTTATCTCGGTGCTGATCTTGATCTTGCTGTTTGAAAACAGTGCGAATTTGGCCAGTGCGTACGGCGTAGCTGTGACCATGACCATGCTCTGCGGTACGATTTTGATCTCAGTTTTAGCTTATGGTTTATGGCGTTGGCCGGTTTGGAAAGTGGCGATTTTTGCAGTTCCATTTTTATTGATTGATTTGATTTTTGTTGCATCGACATCATTAAAAATCGCAGCGGGCGGTTGGGTTCCAATCCTGATTGGTGCGGTATTGTTTACGATTTTAATGACGTGGAAAGATGGACGGGCATTGGTGCTCAATCGGCTCGGTAAAGATGCTTTGCCTATTGACCTGTTTATTCGCAGTGTTAGCATGGGTAGTGAAACCAAGTTTGTTCCAGGTGATGCCGTATTCTTGACAGGAACGCCTGAGATCGTGCCTCATGCCATGTTGCATAATATTAAGCACAACAAAGTTCTGCATGAACGCAATATTATGGTTACGGTCAACACCCGAGATGTGCCATTTGTACCCGAAAATGAGCGGGTGATCACGGAAAAACTAGATGATCGATTCTATCGAATCACGATGTTTTATGGGTTTAAAGATCAGCCGAATATTCCTGCCGCTTTGGAGCATGCGTATCGTGAATTGGGATTTGAATTTGATTTAATGCAAATCAGTTTCTTTATTTCCAGAGACCGTATTATTCATACCTTGGGTGAAGGCATGGCACCTTGGCGAGAAAAGCTGTTTATCTCTATGCAGCGAAATACCAGTCCAGTCAGCGATTTTTATCAAATTCCAACCAACCGTGTGGTTGAGTTGGGCAGTCAGATTGAAATTTAAGACGTAGATTGAACTTTTAAGCATAGATTTAAAAGTTAGACACGAAAAAGCCAGATCAATTCTGGCTTTTTTTTATCTGTAATAATTAAACTTTTTAGTCCAAAGACATAGAGATCATTCTGTTGCTTTTTCCTGGGAGGAGTATGCGAGCAAAACAACAGAATGAAGATGTTGCGTTATTTGATCCTTGAAAATACGCTGATTAGTTGATTGTCGCGTCTACATCTGCAGAGGCTTCAGGCGCAGCTTGGATGGCTTCGTCAGCAACAGGTGCTTCTGGGTTGGCTTGAATTGATGCATCTGCAGGATTTACACTTTGAGTCTCAGGTGCTGCCATAAAAGCATCTTGTTGTGCTTGAGGAGCTTCAGGCAATGCAGCCGATGCGCTATCGGCATTCACTGGCGCTTCTGCAGAAGAGGCAATGACGGGTGCAGCGTTGTTATCCGCTGATACGGCTTCAGGTGCTTGCTGTGCTGTTTCCACAGGTGCTTCAGTTACCGCGGCTTCAGGTGTATTGGCCACTGCTGTTTGTTCAGTTGGAACGGACTGCTCTGTAGGTGCAGCAGCTACACTTTGTTGTTCATTTGCGAGTGCATTTTACGCTTCAGTCACGGCTTGTTCAGCATTTGCAGGGACTGCAGGGGCATTCGGATCGATTTGGTTTGCCTGAGCCTGTTCAGGGTTTAAGGGCTGTTCTGTTGCAGCGGCATTGACTTGTCCGGCAGGAGCTTCAACCAATTGAACTTGGCCACTTGAAACTAAGTCCTGAATGGAACCAGGTTGACCATTCACGGTGGTCACAATTTTGACTTTAGATAAGCTTTCTAATGTATCACCGGGTTGAATCGGCGGCTCTGCAAATGCTGCTGCGCTCATTAAACCTGAAATTAAACCTAAACCTAAAATTTTAGAATGCATAATCACTCCGTATATTTTTATCGCAATTTTTCGTATTTTTACCTTGTCATAATTCTTGAGGCGAATTCAATGAAACATACGCAACTGCTTCATGACCTCCTATAAAGAACTGCACAACTGCGACATAAAGTTACATCAACTGCTGCTTTGTTAAACAATATTTGTGTGATTGTTAAGCAAATTAAAAAAGAAAAGTGTACTAAAATATGCACCCTTGCTAAGCTGCGGAAAAATAGTCCTTTTAGAAGTCATTGTTGTAAGTCATGGTCAAAAAGAAACGCAATTCAGCAAATCCACTTTCACAGTTATTTGGGCAAAATGGCATAAAAGTGCTGTTGGGTCTGGTGGCAACAGGAAGCTTTGCTATTGCTTTCGGGCAAGAAAAAATTCAACAACTTGTTTCTATGAGCAGCACTTCAAATAGCGCCTGTTTGGACCAATTTTATCGTGAAGTGCCACCTTATTTGGTCCGTGAAAGCCTACATAAAAACAGTTTTCCACTGTGTTTTAATGGCTTTAATGTCATGTATTCAGGGATATCCAAGACACCGCTTTGGGTTGCAGAAGCATTAACCCCCGCACGCCTGAGTCAAAAAATTCCGCGTGAAGATAACTTTCATGAAGAGACTCGCGTGCCGTCTGAATATCGGGCTTTGCTGTCAGACTATAAATCTTCAGGCTATGACCGTGGACACATGGCGCCAAATGCCGATATGCCCAATAAAGCTGCGCAGTTAGATAGTTTTTCTTTGGCCAATATGGTGCCGCAAGCTCCAAAAAATAATCAGCAAGTGTGGCGTGAGTTAGAAGAAGCCACACGGGCGATAGTGACCAAACAAAAGCAAGATGTCTATGTGGTAACGGGGCCGGTATATAGTGCGAAAAAATTAAAAACCATCGGGCAAGGGGTCATCGTGCCGACCGCTACTTATAAGGCGATCTATTTGCCGAAAAAAGGTGTTGCAGGCGTGTACTATGCGGACAATACCTTGCGTGATACGGCACCGACAGTCAAAGTCATGAGTATTTGTGCGCTAGAAGAACTGACTGGAATTAATTTCTTTCCAGAATTAACTGAAGACCAAAAGCGTAATACCTACCGTTTGCCACTCAAAGCCACCCAAGTAAAAGCAAATCAAGATATCGCTTATTTGCATTGGGATGCTGAAAGCCAGTGTGCTGCAGATGTCGCAGAAGACAAGATTTTAAGTTTGCAAAAAGAGTTTAAATCGAGTGGTGGTTCTGTGGGAGAGACATCCATGGCAAGCAGTGAAAATGACAACAATCAAGATGCCTTGGTCAAACAATTGATTGAAGAAATTCTGCAATATCTGCTACAGATTTTGAAATAATTGAGTAGATAATAGCGCTGAACTGCGAGCGATGAAGAGGATCATTGCTTGCAGTTGAAATCTTTTTCACGTATTTCTATTGCTGCATCACTACAACAAAAAACAAGGATATCCATCATGTTCAAAGCATTTGAAAATGACACTGCGTCGCATGCAATTCATGACTTAACACTAGAAAATGGCCAAGATCGAATTAATATTTATGGCAATTTACAGGTGACGAAAGACCAAGCAGGTTTAGCTGCAGCGAAAGCTTTACAGGCATTTTTCAATGATGTGGTGACCACGCTTGAGGCAGAAACCAACTTAGCTGAAAAAATAGCGCAGGGCGGTGAAGAAAACGAAGTGGAAAATCCATTTCTTTAAAGCTGTGTCATCGGCCGTCGAAGGAAGCAAAGCTCAATTCGGGATGAATGAAAAAAAGCTCACAGATTGTGAGCTTTTTTATGGTGTCTTCTTCTATTTATTCGTCTTTTGCCATCAGTTTATAGATGACCGCACCAATCACCGCACCAATGATTGGGGCTACCCAAAATAGCCAAACTTGTGATAGCGCAGCAGTTTCAGCAAAGAATGCCACACCCATACTACGCGCTGGGTTGACCGAAGTATTAGTGACGGGAATGCTGATCAGATGGATCAATGTAAGCGCAAGACCGATCGCAATTGGGGCAAATCCAGCAGGGGCACGTTTATCCGTTGCTCCCATGATCACAATCAGGAAGCCAGCCGTCAGCACAATTTCAATGACTAACGCTGAGAGCATAGAGTATTTACCTGGAGATAATTCACCATAGCCATTGGTGGCAAAACCGCCGACTCCTGTAAATCCGGCCTGACCTTGTACAATGATGAATAGAATAAATGCGGCGAGGGTTGCACCCAGCAATTGAGAAATAATATAGGGTGCTAGTTCTTTGGCTTCAAAACGACCACCGGCCCACAAGCCGATACTCACGGCAGGGTTAAAATGTCCCCCTGAGATATGACCCAGCGCATAAGCAGCCGTTAACACCGTTAAACCGAAGGCCAGTGCCACGCCTGCGAAGCCAATGCCAAGTTCAGGAAAGGCCGCAGCCAAGACCGCACTACCACAACCACCAAAGACCAGCCAAAACGTACCGATCAGTTCTGCTAAATATTTATTCATTTAAAATTCCATTTGTTTTTGTCATTTGGAATAGATTTTCAATCTTTCACTCAGCATGAGTGCAATATAGTTGTGAAGTGTTGTTTTATTCATTTATTGAATATGCATAGATTTAATGGATTTTGCTGAAAATCACAATATATAAAATGATAACTGCGTCACATTTTAACTTACTGCTTCAATTTGCGATAAGCGCCATTGCTGTGGGGTTAAATTTCGCCATTGTTTAAACGCACGTTGAAATGCACTCTGTTCTGAATAACCCAGCAGTAGCGCAATTTCTTGCAAACTTAAATGTGGGTCTCTTAAAAATTCTTCAGCCATCATACAGCGGACCTCCTGCATGCGTTGCTGATAGGTGCTGCCTTGTTGTTGTAAATGGCGTTGTAATTGTCGGACGGACAGATTCAGTTGAGTAGCGACATGTTCAATTTGGAACTGATTTTTTTGTAAACCCATTAAGATGGCTTGCTGTAAGCGTTGGTCGATTTGCGTGGTATTCGGCAGCTTTTCCAATAAAGACTGTGCCTGTTGCATTAACAGTTTTTGTAAGGTCTGATCGCCTTGGGAAAAGGGGCGAGACAGTTCTTGAATGGGAATAATAACCTTCGACTTTTCTTGGGAAAATCGAACTTTACAGCGAAAATATTGTTCATACTGAGCGACATTTTTCGGTGCAGGATTATGAAAATGCACTTCGTGTAAATTAATATCTTCAAAACGCATGAATAATTTTAGAAACTGCAGCATTAAGGCAATCGCAATTTCATCGGTCAATTGATTGGCCATATTCATGGGTAAATCATTCCAACCGATCGAGAAAAAATCATTTTGAATATCAATCAGCAATGGACTACCATCGAAGATTAAGCGATGAAAATCATGGTAGCGGAGCAGCGCTTCGCCTAAGTTTTCACAGGACAGGGCAATATACGCAATGATGCCAATATGTTTGGGTTGCACATGTTCTGCAATTTCTAAACCCAGCGCTGGCTTTTGGATCTTTTGATCTAAATCCATCAATAAATCACGCCAAACGGCATAATCAAAACGTTCTAAGTTTTGAACTTTATTCAGTTTTTCAGGAATGGCAATGCCTTGAGCTTGGTGATAAGCATAGAGCAAATGGCCCAGTCCTCCATAGACCGATCCTGTATAGTCCTTGAGTTGTTGCATATTTTTTTAATTCTAAATTTTGTCGTGTTTTGTCAATAATATTAAAAAAAACGGTCAATATCTAGCCCTCTTCATTACCTATAGTGGAGCTAAGAAAAGGAGATATTGGTCATGTTAAAAGGTTTTATTGCAGGGTTGGTCGTCGCCAATGCCTTTGAATGGGTCGCGCATAAATATGTTTTGCATGGGACACATCGGTCAGGCAAGCCACGTTTTAGTCCAGTACCGAAAAGCATGAAATCACATTGGGAACATCATCGTGAAGTTCGAAAAACAGATTTTCATGATCATGGCTATGTTGAAGGTGTACAGAACTGGCGCACGAAAAATGAAATATTGTCACTGGTGGCAGTTTCAGCGGTATTTGTCCCGCTGTTTTATCCCATTTCCAAAGGAATGAGTTTGTCTGTGCTGTATTGCGCAGGGAATTATTATTATATCCATCGTCGCGCACATCTTGAGCCAGAGTGGGCGATGAAAAAGATTCCATGGCACTATGACCACCATATGAACTCAAATCAGGATGCCAATTGGTGTGTGACTAAGCCGTGGTTTGATTATATTTTAGGGACTCGAGTGATCTCCTCGGCAAAATTACAGGAACAGAACCCATTGGGTGTGTTACTACCGACAGCGATTGCGAAACCATTGTCACACTGGGTCAATCGGGTATTTCCTGCAAAGTGGGTCGCTGAGCGTGAAAAGCCAGTTGCACTTCTTGAAACGGTTTAATGTGAAAGCGTTGTACGTTGTGACAACAAGCTTTTCTACCCAATTGAGTTGTCGCAATTTGTCAACAAATTATGAATCTACTGTCAATCAAATGCAGTGCAAATGCCCTATATTTAAATCATCAAAAGGCTTGTACACGACGAGTTGATTGATGAAGTTGCTATGTATATTTTTTCATTTGTTTTAAGTATCAGACCAAGTGCTGTAGTTTTTCTTGGTTTATAGGAGCCGACAAGGCTCCTTTTTTTATGTCTATAGTGGATGAATTAAATTGACGATTCGCTGCTACAACTCCATGGCGTTGCATCAAAAACACCAAAGCAAAAAAAGAGCGAATCATCGCTCTTTTTCAATCTTCATTGAAAACGAATCAATTAAAGACGCATTTCAATGCCTTGTTCTGCTAGATATTTTTTCGCTTCAGGAATGGTGTGTTGACCAAAGTGGAAAATAGAGGCTGCAAGCACCGCATCTGCGCCACCTTTTAAAATGCCATCGGCCAAATGTTGGAGATTACCGACACCACCAGAAGCAATGGTTGGAATGGTCACACGGTCATTGATGTTACGCATCAGTTCAAGGTCATAACCGGCTTTGGTTCCGTCAGCATCCATCGAGGTGATGAGTAATTCACCTGCACCGAAGTCCGCCATTTTTACTGCCCATTCGATGGCATCGATACCGGTTTCTTTACGACCACCGTGGGTGAAAATTTCCCATTTATTGTCGCCAGTTTTTTTCGCATCAATCGCAACCACAATACACTGTGCGCCAAAACGCTGAGAGGCTTCTTGTACAAATTCAGGGTTATAAATAGCCGCAGAGTTAATCGAAACTTTGTCCGCACCCGCATTTAATAACAGGCGGATATCTTCTACTTTACGCACGCCACCACCGACTGTTAATGGCACAAATACAGACTCAGCCATACGCTCTACCGTACGGTAAGTGGTATCACGACCATTTGAGGTTGCGGTAATGTCTAAGAAGGTAATTTCGTCCGCACCTTGTTCGTTATAACGGCGTGCAACTTCAACTGGATCGCCTGCATCACGAATATCAAGAAATTGAACACCTTTCACTACACGACCGTTGTCCACGTCGAGGCAAGGAATAATACGTTTAGCAAGCATAATTTTTTCCAAAAATAACAGCCGATTATGAAACTTCGCGACTTAGATGCTACACCTTAGTAGTCGGAGCGGTTATTCTATCAAAAATATGTAAGTTTTTTCGCAGGTTTTCTATGTCGGTTTATACCACTTTGACTTTAAAGGAAGTTCAGGATTTTGCAGCACCTTATGGACTGGAGGTGATTGACCTGATTCCGATTCAAGGCGGTATTCAAAATACCAACTATTTTATTGTTTGCGAAAATGGCACGCAGTATGTATTAACTGTTTTTGAAGAGATGGACGAGCAAGGTGCAGGGGAACTGGTCCCTGTACTTGAACATTTGGGGCAGGCTGGTCTAGCTGTGCCTGTACCGCTGAATCATTCGGGTAAAGCGATTCATAGCTTAAAGGATAAACCTGCACAGATTGCGCCACGCATGCAAGGTCAACATCCCATGCCTGCGAGCTTAGCGCAAGCAGAAGCGATTGCTGTAGCCCAAGCGAAAATGCATGTGGCTTTACAAGACTTCCCTTTGGAACGTGCAGAATATCGTGATCATGCTTATTGGTTACAAGTTTCACGCGATATTCGTCCAACATTAAATGAAGCAGATACCACGTTGCTCAACAATCTGTTGGGCTTATATGACATCTTAACGGCGATGTATCCAGACCGTCCTGCCGGTTTTATTCATTCTGATCTGTTCCGTGACAATACTCTATTTGAAGGCGATCAACTCAACGGTATTTTAGACTTTTATGAGTTAAATAAAGACGAACTCTTGTTTGATATTGCTATTACTTTAAATGACTTCTGTACTGAATATCCGGATGTGCATTTGAATGAAGACAAAGCCATTGCCTTTTTAAATGCCTATGAAAGCGTGCGCCCATTAACCGCAGATGAAAAATCATGTCTAGAGTTATATTTGGCAATGGCGGCGGGTCGCTTCTGGATGATGCGTTTACAGGTGGCACAGAAAAATGCGGCAGAAGGCCGTACAGGGGATGATATTTTGCAGAAAAACCCTGCTGAAATGCGTAATATGCTGATTGAACGATTAAAATTCGTCACAGCATAAATTTTAAAAACAACGAGAGGGAAAAGCATGCGTGATCAAGGACGCTTAGTAGAATGGTTTGATGACAAGGGCTACGGCTTCATTCAACCGAACGATAGCACCAAAGATCGCGTATTTTTGCACATCAAAGACTTTTCCCGTCCCGGCCCACGACCAATCGTGGGCTGTGCGTTGGATTATGCTGTGATCTTAGACGAACGCGGACGCTTTCGTGCGCAGCAAGTGCATTATTTAAAAGCCTCACAAACCAAAGCTGCACAACGCCCCAATAAAAAAAATGTGGTACAGATGCCGCGTCAGGCAGAGCCGATGCAAATCGTGTGCATCATTTATATTCTAGCCTTAGCGGGCTTGTCTGTGGCGGGTTTACTCAGTGGCATGGTGCTGCTTTTTGTGAGTATTATCAATGTCCTGACCTATTGGTTCTATGCGCAGGATAAAGAAGCTGCGCAAATGGGGAATCGACGCGTGCCAGAAAATACACTGCATCTTTTGTCTTTTTTAGGTGGGTGGCCGGCGGCATGGCTGGCTCAGCAACGTTTGCGGCATAAAACACAAAAACAACCATTTCGAAAAATATATTTCTGTACTATAGCCTTTAACATATTACTGATTTTATGGCTGATTTCACCATTTAATATCCTGCATATCTAGGATGGAATGATCCGCAAAATCATCATGACGGAGAGCGAAATGAATTATTCCATTGATAAAGATCCAAACCGCCTGCTCACGATTATTTTGTATATTCTTTATATTGTGGCGATTTTTTCTGCCGGCTTGCTTGCGGTCCTCGCGTTGATTATCAATTACGTCAAACGCAGTGATGTGCGCGGCACGATTTTTGAAAGCCATTTCACTTGGCAGATTCGCACGTTTTGGTGGTATCTCATTTGGAACATCATTGCTTTCGTGCCTTTTATTTTTCTGTTCTTTACCGGCAATAATGCCAATGCTTTTGCAGGTGTAGCACTGGGAGCGAGTACCTTCTGCGTCACGGTAATCGGACTGTCTTGGTTATGGATTGTGTACCGCGCGATTAAAGGTTTAATCCGTGTCAATGACAACCGACCGATGTATGAGTAATGCGAGTTTAAAGATTTTTAGCATAAAAAATCTTGGCATCAAAAAAGCGACCTTATGGGTCGCTTTTTGTTATGGGAAAGGATGCTGAAATTAGCGTTTCTTTAACCGTTTCGGCCGCCATTCACTCACAATCACACCGAGCACCACACACAGTCCACCAATGAGAGCGAGCGGTGTTAAGCGTTCACCCGCAAGCCGCCCAATGATCGCGGCCCAAACCGGTTCACCTGCATAGATGATTGCCGCCTGTGCAGGATCAACCATACGCTGCGCCCAGTTCATCACCAGTTGAATTACGGCGCTGGCTAGCCCCAATCCGCAGAGTACAGCGATTAATGGCCATTCAAATTTTGGCAAAGTGGTTTCACCCACCAGTGGCGCAAAGCAAAAACAGAACAGTGAGGCAAAAGCCAACTGTAGAACCGTCACTCTGCGCAGATTGACGCGGGGTGCAAAATAGCTGATCAAGATAATTTCAAAAGCAATGGCAATCGACCCGAGCAGCGTAATGATTTGCCCAAAATTGAGCTGAATAGCGCCAAAACCATTACCAGTTAAAAAAACCAAACCGACAAAAGCCAAACTTACTCCCAGCCATGTCATCAGATGTGGTTTATGCCGAAAACACAGCCACATAAAAATCGGAACTAGCGGTACATACAGCGCGGTTAAAAAAGCCGATTCACTGCTGCTGATGCTTTGCAAGCCGACTGTTTGCGTCGCATAGCCGATCGCGATCACCGCGCCAATACTTGCGCCTGCAATGACATCATATTGAGAAAAATGTCTAAGATATTTGAGCGATAACAGACTCACAGCCAGTGTAGCTGCGGCAAAACGTAGACCGACAAACAGCACTGGACTGCTAAAATTTAAACCGTATTGCACGGTGATAAAACTGGCGCCCCAAATCATGGTAATCAGGATGAGTGCGAGCTGCGGAAACTTGGCTTTCCAAGCAGATTGGACGGTTGGCATGAGTATTTGAATATTCAAAGAGGAGAAATAAAAAAAGAGGCCCGAAGACCTCTTTTCTGCTCGGGCAAATTATAAGCTTTGTTGATCAAGCAGTAATTGAGCTTCACGAAGGTTCAATGTCCCTTCATAAATTGCACGACCAGTAATCGCACCTAAAATGCCCGGTTGGCCTTTTAAGTTACGCACGTCGTCAAGGTTGGTCACGCCACCCGATGCAATAACAGGTAAGCCTGAATATGTTGCAAGGTTTACGGTTTGTTCAACGTTCACACCTTGCATCATGCCATCACGTGCGATGTCGGTGTAGACGATGCTCGATACGCCGGCATCTGCAAAGCGTTTTGCCAAATCAGTAGCTTTCACATCAGTGACATTTGCCCAACCATCCGTTGCTACCATGCCGTTCATGGCATCGATACCGACAATGATATGGCCTGCAAATTTTTTGCACGCTTCTTCAACAAATTCAGGCTCTTTTACCGCTTTTGTACCAATGATGACAAACGATACGCCTGCATCAAGGTAGTGTTCAATGGTTTCAAGAGAGCGGATACCACCACCAATTTGAATTGGTAATTCAGGCTGTGCTTTAGCAATCGCTTCAACCACAGGCTTATGAATCGGTGTACCAGCGAAAGCACCGTTTAAATCTACCAAATGTAAGCGACGCGCGCCTTCATTTACCCAATGCTGTGCAGTTGCCACTGGATCGTCAGAAAATACAGTATCGTCTTCCATACGACCTTGTTTTAAACGGACACATTTGCCATCTTTCAGGTCAATTGCAGGGATGATCAGCATGCTTTCGCTCCTTGCTCAATCAAATTAAGAATGAATTTGTACCTAATCTTATCAAATAAACGGCTATTCACTAAATGCTAATATCAGAATTGATGAATTAAAAAGCCTGACATGTGTCAGGCCAGTGCAAATAGAGGATTGGATTTTATTCTTGGTCTATAAAAATGCGCTGTGTATTAGTGTTTTTAGTCATTAAACATAAGCGGTTGTTTGTAATAAATCGCTGTTTACGGATTGAAGTAAGCTACCGACATCGTATAAGCCTTGATTGAGGGCTGTGGTACTTTCACCGACCACTTGAACGAGATCACCGACTACAGGAAGTTCAGTGGCAATCGATGTAGTCGGTGCAATGTCATCCAGTAAGGCATCTAAAGTGCCTGAAACATCTTGCACGACACTACCCACACTTGCTAAAGGATCGTTCAGGACGGATGTTAATAATTCGGTAGGATCAATACTGGCTACATAGTCGCCCGTTTCAGCCAACAAGCCAGTTAAATTACCCGTAGTTTCGCCTACTGCATCCAATAGACCGCCCAACAATGGCAGGTCAGAAAGTACATCTGTGATTGGTGCAGCCACCCCACTGAGATGATCAACCAAACCTGCAACTTCAGTCACAGTTTGACCGACCACACCAGTTACGCCATTGAGAGCGGTCTGTACACCGCCGAGAAGATCACCTGTCGCTAGTTGATCGGCTACCGCATGTAAGCCATCACCTAAGGTGCCGACTAACTGATTTTCAACTGCGAGTACTTTTTCGATGGTCCCACCAATGAGCGGAAGCTCAGTCAGTGCATCCGTTAAGGGCGCTGTTAAGCTACTTACGGTCTCTAATACGCTGTCTACTGTATCCAAAACAGTATTTAAAACCAGTCCAACTGCTTTACTGATCCCTTGTAAAGTCAGGCTGAGTACACCGCTGATTTTTCCTGTAAATAAGTTCAACATGTCAGATTCTCCAAGTTTTTAAATTATGATGTGTTATGTATTTGGCAGATTTGTTTTAGCAAAAGGGGACTGATGAAAACAAATTATGAAAGTATAGAATGAATGAGATAAATCATGTAATTCTGCTAGAAAATCTAGAGAGATCAAAATCTTAGTCGAATAAAAATATAAATGTGTATTAATGTAATTAAAATGAGTTAAATCAAAGATATAAATGTACTTAAAAGGTGCGATTTTATTTTTTTTAGACTGTGCTGTGACTATTTTTAAGGCAATAAGGTACTGTTCAAATCTTTAGCGCAAATAAACTGCAAATTCATTGGCACTCTTCAGCCGATCTTTGCACTTGGTCTTGCCATAGATTGGGGCAATATCCAGTTACAGAGCGGTTACATCGCTGAATATAATTTAAATCATTAAAATAGATTTCTTTCATAAGTCATTTTTCACTCAGCTCTAAGTTATAAATTCCAGCGATTAAATTGAATCTCAAACCAAGCCTTTTACCTCTATTTCGATAACGCTCAGCAAGGATTTTGAAGGTTTTCAGGCTGCCAAATACATGCTCAATTCCGATTCTTCTTTTATTGATTTCATGATTATAGATTTTCAATTCAGGATCCAATTTACAGTGTCTTTTGGCTTTTAATGGCAACAGGCTATTTGGATACACTGTATAAATTCCCTGATAACCCTTATCCGCAAGGATAAATGCACCTGCAGGAATCTGATTCAAGTTACGTTTGAAGAGTTCGAAATCATGTACGGCACCACGACTCGTACAT
>NZ_VPBP01000061.1:0-4760 GCF_013418685.1 Acinetobacter sp. YH12129 | reverse complement strand
TGTTCAAATGGCGATTCAGCGTTTAATTGGTTTTGGGAAAAAAGAAGAGTTTAAGGAAATTTTGGCAATTTTAAGAAAGCAGAATCCTGATAGGATAAGGGTTCTGTGAAATTTGTCGTGTACAGAGAATAATATTAATAAAAAATAAGGATAAATTTATGGAAAAAACTTTTATGGAAGCAATGGATTTTAGACATGCTTGTAAAATATTTGATGAGACAAAAAAGATAAAAGATGAAGATTTAAACTATATTTTAGAAGCAGGGAGAAAATCTCCTAGCTCTTTTGGGCAAGAGCCATGGAAGTTTTTGGTAATTACAAAAGTATAGCCTGAATTAGCCCTCGATTTTACATCTTGGAACCATGGCCCCCCCCTTTTTTAGGAAAAGGATGACCTTCGGTCTCTCTATTTAAAGGAAATCTTCACGCCTTTTTGTCGGATTCGGCTGAAATTTACGGGACGGTCTTATTTAAGAATGTATGGCTTAATGTTGCGAAAGAAGTTGATTTCCTCCCAATGGTTTTTAAAACCCTGCTTTATAATATCCTCTCTTATTGACCATAAGTACTCTTTTAGGTATATCGTCATTTGGTGCGCTTCATCAATTATATTAGGTGCAGACAGCGAAATGGCATTTTCTTTTCGCTGTACCTCTGAGATAATATGATTTAATGAAGATACCATTTCGTATTTAGTTTACAATATTTCCTTTTATAAAAGAAAATTGCGTAGTATGATTATTAAAAAACACCAAAAGATGTTATTCAAAGAACACATTGATATTAGCTTCAATCTCTAAACCGTTGATTTGGAAATACATAATACCCTATTTGTTCATTCTTTTGTTATTTGTTGTATGTTGCGTTATTCCATCAATAATTTTATTCCAATCTTCGAAATGTAGTTCGTGTCCGGTTCCATCAAGCGTTATTAGTTTTGAGCCGTTTATCTTTTCAAGTAAAACTGCTGAATTCTTAAAATGCCATATTTTATCGTCCGTTCCGTGTACAATTAAGGTTGGCTGATTGATTTCGCTCAATCTGTTCCAGTATTCTTCACCACCTTGCAGTGCCGCATGATTGAACATACTTATATAGTTATTAGCTCTTTTAAATTCGGCTCTAATCAGTTTTTCACTTCTTTGTTTGTCAAATTGTTTCCTGCCGCTCATCAATTCAGCACCTTGAATTAAATAATTTGCCACACTGTCTTCATTTGTCCAATCTACGGTTTCAGCTTTTCCGTGAAAATCTAAAATACGCGTATCCATTTCAGGAATTGTGGGGTCTGAGTCGCCCCAAGGACCTGATGAGATTAGTGTTATTGAACTTACCCTGTCGGCATATTTTATTGATGCTATTTGAGAAATCAGTCCGCCCAGTGAAATTCCCACAAAATTGGCTTTGACTATTTTATAGCCGTCCAAAATTGAAATAGCATCATGGGTTAAGTCAACAATATCATAGGGGGTTGAACCCGGTTCGTAATTAGTAGATTTTCCTACGTCCCTATTGTCGTAGCGAATAACAAAAAATCCCTTTTCAGATAGTTTCTGGCAAAATTCAGCATCCCAATACAACATGGATACCGTTGCTCCCGCAATCAAGAGTATTGCCGGATCTTTTTCACATCCAAAACTTTCGGTAAAAAGTCTTATTCCGTTTTTTTTAACTATTTTCTCTTTCATTTCCTCGCCTTTCTGTTTTATAGATTCATTAGTTTTTGGAACGAAAAGTCGAGGCTGAACATTTCCGTTTCGTTTATTATTGATTCTGCCTGTGCTTCTCTTCCATAAGCAAACATTTGCTGTTCATAATTTTCAATAGCCTCTTCAATGCTGTTAAATTTCCCATTGGTCAGATTATCCGACAATATCAAGGCATCCATCAACCCACTGTTTACGCCTTGTCCTGCAAAAGGAGGCATCAAATGAGCAGCATCTCCAATCATCGTTATGGGTAATGGACGCTTACTTTTCCAAGACTTATCTAAGGGAAATAGATTTAAAACCTTTGAAAGTAAGTGTATTAAAGGAGATTTTAAAAGATTACAACTCTTATTCAAATAAAAATTTACTTGATTTTTATTTGCTAAGTGGTGGAGTTGCAAAATATATAGAACTATTTATCTTAAACAGTAGTTTTGATTTAAAATCTATGATAGATACAATTATTGATCCAAACTCAATATTTTTGGAAGAGGGAAAAAATAGACTTATTGAAGAGTTTGGAAAAGAGTATGGAACATATTTTTCTATTTTAGCTTTAATCTCTGATTCAAAAACATCAAGAAGTGAAATAGAATCAATTTTGGAAAGAAATATTTCAGGACATTTATCACGACTTGAAAATGACTATAACATCATAAAATCAATTAAACCAATAAATGCTAAACCAAACTCAAAAGTACAAAAATATGAGATAGTTGATAATTTTTTATCCTTTTGGTTTAGATTTATTTTTAAATACCAATCACTAATCGAAGCTGAAAATTTCGATAGATTAAAAGAGATTATCTATAGAGATATCTCAACTTTTCAAGGAAAATTCCTTGAAAAACTTTTTGTGGAACTCTTAAAAGAGAAACAAACTTTCACTTCTATTGGCTCATATTGGGAGAGAAATAATCAAAATGAGATAGATATAGTTGCTATCGATGATATTGATAAGAAACTTCTAATTTGTGAAGTAAAACTAAATGAAAAACGGATAAACTATCAGGCTTTAGTTTTGAAATCTCAAAAATTAATTCAAGAGTATAAAGATTATGAGATAGAGTATAGGCTTTTATCGATAAAAGATATTTAAAATTAGAAAAACAGATAATAGCTGGTGCTAGAGTGGTTGCTAGGGTAATTACTCTAATTTCAAGTTGGTGCAAGTGGTTTTTGCAAACTTTGTATAAAGCCTTAATCGATATAAAAGTTAAGTTTGATTATATATAATTGTTGAATAATTTAAAAGGAGTACAAAATGAAAAAAGTTTTAATTTTAAATGGACACCAATATTATGAAAATGTTGCAAAAGGTGAATTAACTGAAAAGATTTTAGAAAAAGCGACACAATTTTTCAAAGAAAATAACTTTCTTATAAAATATACAAATATAGATAAGGGTTACGATATAAAAGAGGAGTGTGAGAAGTTTGAGTGGGCTGATTATGTGTTGTTTCAATATCCTGTTTATTGGATGGGTGTTCCTTGGATTACAAAAAAATATTTCGATGAGACTTTTACTCAAGGAAGACACTATGCAAACGACGGAAGAAGCAAAAACGATGATAGCAAAACTTATGGAAGTGGTGGATTACTAAAAGGCAAAAAATATATGCTAAGCTTGACATATAATTGTCCAAAAAGTGAGTTTAACAATCCTGATGGTTTTTTTGATGGATTATCACTAGATGAAGCAAATGTTGCTACTCATAAAACTTTTCAATTTGTTGGATTAGAACCTTTAAAACTTACTCTATGCATGATATTTTTAAAGGAGATTTGGATTTAAATAAAGAGTTAGCTAAATTTGAAGATACTTTAAGAGAGAATTTTAAGTTTAGTGTATATATAATTTGATATATTTAATTTAAGGAGCTATAATGAGTTTATTATTAAACAAAGGTAAAATAGGTGATTTGGAACTAAAAAATAGAGTTGTAATGCCACCTATGTGTATGTATAAAAGTGATAATAGTGGAGAATTAAAAGATTTCCATATGTTTCACTATACTTCAAGAGCAATGGCTGATGTTGGTTTAATTATTGTTGAACCAGCATCAGTTGAGCCAAAAGGAAGAGTTTCATCTTTTGAATTAGGACTTTGGGATGATTCTTTAATTGAAAATCATAAAAAAATGAATGAGAAGTTACACTTATTTGGAGCAAAAAGTTCTATACAATTAGCTCATGCAGGAAGAAAATCTGAAGTTGTTGATGATATTTGTGTAGCTCCAAGCTCAATTGCTTTTAGTCAAAAATCACCATATAAAGTTCCAAAAGCGTTAAGTCTTGAAGAGATAACAAAAATAAAAGAGTTGTTTGTAAATGCTGCAATTAGAGCCGAAAAAGCAAATTATGATTCAGTAGAACTTCACGCTGCTCATGGATATTTGTTGTGTGAATTTTTATCACCTTTAACAAATAAAAGAGATGATATTTATGGTGGAAGTTTAGAAAATAGGTGTAGATTAGTAATTGAAACTGCAAAAGAGATAAAAAATAGGGTAAAATTACCCCTTATTGTTAGAATTAGTGCTGATGAATGGATGCAAAATGGATGGAATATAGAAGACTCTATTTATTTATGTAAAGAGTTAGAAAAAGTTGGAGTTGATTGTATTCATGTTTCAAGTGGTGGAAATATAGAAAATCCAGATAAGATACCAAAAATTGAACCATTTTATCAAGCTAATTGGGCAAAAGAGATTAAAAAAAGTGTAGATATTCCTGTTATTGCTGTTGGTTTAATAACAACAGCAAAAGAGGGTGAATATCTTCTTGAAAATAGTTTTTGTGATTTTGTTGCATATGGAAGAGAGTTGCTTAAAAATCCAAATCTTGTATTTTATGCTGCAAATGAACTAAACGAAAAAGAGAAAATTAATAGCTCTTATGCAAGAGCATTTTTAAAATAATATTCTCTGTACACGACAAAAATAGATAACTCATTGAAATAATGTCACAATAATTGTTTTCTAACGACGAATACTATGACACATCTCAATGAGTTATATCTTATCTTAAACAAATCTCTAAAATGGAACA
>NZ_VPBP01000060.1:0-4840 GCF_013418685.1 Acinetobacter sp. YH12129 | reverse complement strand
CACGATTAATAAGTGCGCGGTTGTATGTAGACCAATTGAGAGTACGGTAAATTTTAGGTGTGGGCTTATTCATTTGAAAATTATATTGTGGAATAAGCCCTTAACGATAGGTTTGTGCAACAAAGCCAAAGTAATCCTTAAACTTCCTCCGTCAAAGAAAATAAACTTTCTTAAAAGAGTCATTTAATGAATTATCGCTTTTAGCTGTTATTTTTCAATACGTTTAAAAGTTACTTCAGCTAAATTTAAAGTAGATGTTGTACATCCAATATGCAATTGTCATTCAAATATTTTTCAGCACAATTTTAAAATATATGTGAGGCATAAATGCTGAATGAATTCAGAAAACATAAAAATCCCCCACGTTTGGAGGATTTTTTACTTTATTTATTGAATAGCCATTATTTTTAATACACATCACGGCGGTAACGACCTGCTTTACGCAGTGTATGCAGTTGTTCAATACCCAGTATCTCTTGCAAAGTGGCATCTACCGCTTTGGCCATATTCAAACTGCCGCAGATATAGAGACAAGCCCCTTGCTCTAGCCAATCAAACAATTCAGCTTTTTTTACAACTAGGACATCTTGCACATACTTTTCAGCAAATCCATCACGAGAAAATACCCGATCGATTTCTGAAATTTTACCTTGGTTTTGTAATTCATGCAGTTCATCAGCAAAAATTGCATCGAAATCTTGTTAATGCTCACCATAAATTAACCAGTTTTGATAGTGCTCTGTTGCGACACGTTGCTTAAGATGTGAAAGCAAACCCGCCATTCCTGAGCCATTGCCAATCATAATTGCTGACTTAACGCCCTCTGCTAAGTGAAAATTTGGATTCGCACGAATATAGGCATGAATATATTGTCCAAGTTTTAAATCGTGCGTTAATAAGCCAGAACCTAAACCTAGTTCATCGCCATGCTGCTCTTGACGTACAACGAGCTCTAAATATTTTTAATTAAATAGAGTTTGATAATTTCACGCTTAGACTAAACAACTAAAGAAAGATTATAATTAAAGCTTAGAATTCATTCGCCATTTGCGAAATCTTCGAGCAATCATGTCCAAAAATCTTGCAACGCTGATTGGATTCAGTGCAATCTTACAATGGTCTTCTATTGTTGGTTTACTTAAGAAAATTAGTTTCAGTATTGGCCCTGATCTTGCAGTGCTCTTTATGTATACATTGAGTGCAATTATTCTATTGCTCTTATTTAAAATTCCAAACCTTAAACTGGTTCCGCGCCAATTTTTGATATACGCCACTATTCTATTTGTGATTTATGAGTTGTGTTTTTCGTATGCCATTGCTTTGGCTCAAACTGCTCAACAAGCGATTGAAATCAGTTTAGTCAATTATTTATGGCCGAGTCTGACAATTGCCGCGTTAATCTTATTTAAAGAATTAAAATTTAACTTTTTCGTAATCATTGGTTTAGCCATTTGTTTGGGTGGCATCATTTTGATCCAAACGGGTAATGGAAGTTTTAACTGGTCTACAGTCTTTACGAACATTCAGTCTAATCCATTAAGCTATTTTCTTGCTTTTATGGGAGCGAGTTTATGGTCACTCTACTGTGTGATTACACGTAAATACAGTCTTGGACATAACCCTATTTCATTCTTTTTCGTCGTGATCACGATTATGCTATGGCTAAAAATGTTGATATTTCACGGTATTCCGCGAATGCCTGCCGTAGACTTACATACCGGTATGTATATGTTGATCGTGTCCATCGTGACTGCTTTGGGTTATGCAGCGTGGAATGTAGGTATTATAAAAGGCAATATTACGATATTGGTAACTTTATCGTATTTTAGTCCGATTTTTTCTTCGGTTATTTCAATGTTTATATTACAGACACCACTGAGTTTAAGTTTTTGGCATGGTGCCATTTTGGTGACATTAGGTTCGCTGGTATGTTGGATTTCAACCAGTTGGCCACAAATTAAAGCCAGATTAATGCAATTGCGCCATGAATAATAAGAAGCAGTCACTTGGCTCATTTATCTTAAACTGAATAGCAAAACCGCGATTAGGCACAGCATATGAAGTAACTGTGTTGGTGCAAAATATAGAAAATATTTCCAGCCACCTGTGAGAAATGCATTCACACATTTTGAAATCGCATGGGCTGATAATCCAATCACCACAGCATAAACCAATGTTAAATTGTCGATATTACCTTGCATCACCACGGTTGCCATAGCTGCATGGACTTCAAAGAGTGATGCTAATAATGTCCCTAAAATTAAGCCTTTATCACCTAAAGCGAGATTTAATCCATAAACAAGTGCTTGGATTAAAGTAAGCGTGATGGCAATGATTGCCGCCTGTTTTAAGCTAAACATTCGACTATCAGTATTTTCTAACGGCACTGTTTCATTCGCCTCTACACGAAGCATTTCAGGTTCTGACTCTTTATTATGCTGAACTTGAGATGAGCCATAAATCAGATATAACGCAGTAAGGACCAATATCAAGATGCCGACGATACTTGGTATAACTAATATTTTAAACCAAGCAAAACTCACCCCAAGGACAATGATCAAAAGTTGAACCAATGTCGCAACACATGAAAAAAGTCCTGCCCCTGCATTACTTTTGGCACTGGCTTTTCCTGCTCGCACTTCCATGCCTAAGCTTGCGATTGTTGCTGTGCTCGACACAAAACCTGATGCCAAGGCCGATAAGATAATCGCTTTATCAGAAGATAGAAGCCGCTTGGCGATGTGCGCTAATGACTGCACCACCAAGATCAATATCAGTAATTTTAAAATCACATAGGGATTTAATACTGAACCCCAATAGGCTTGATTCGGCGTTAAAGGTAAGGCAATTAGGATCAATGCCAGTAAAAAGACTCCATCTCTTAACTCATAGTCTTTGATCCAATGCGCTGCAAAATGATGTAAGCCTTTTTTTCCAACTAGTATGAGGGTCAGCACCACAGCCAAACACGCAGCCAATGGAATATTAAATACACAAGCAGCGCCGATTAAATAGGTCATAACAAAAGCAAGTTCTGTGGTTGTGCCAATATCTTGTTTTTGCTGGCTTAATCCATAATAGCTAAACATACTGACGACAATTGCACCGATTACACCAACAGCTAAATGGATTAAAAAACACAATGCTCCAAACAGCGCACAAATGGTAAATGAGCGTAAACCGGCAAAGCTCTGTTCACTGTCCAAATTGTTGTTACGTTGACGCTCCAAACCGATGAGTAGTCCACAGCCTAAAGCCGAAGCTAAAATCGTTAACAATGCTGGGAAGGATAATGTTTGTATGAGTATTTCCAAATTTAAGCCCTCCCATCAATACATTGTTTATTTTGGCAATATAAATAAAAAATAATAAAAAAATTTAACGCTAAAATTTGAAAAAAACATATAAATTGAACAACTTGAGCATTTTCAATCATGTTCAAAGTTTAGTCATACTTTAAATCATAAACAATTCCATGATAAATATCCTAGTGGACATCAAATATTTCTCATCTTTTAATTAAAAAAAATATTCGAAAATCTGACTTAAATTCGGACTTTTTTTACCTTCATGTCTGTTTAAAGCACACATTAAGCCCAAATCACCATAATGGCCGCAATCACCACTAAGGCTAAGCCCCAATGATCAGTTCTTGCGAGTTTTTCCTTAAAGAAATATGCAGAGATTAAGAGGCTAAATAATATTTCGATTTGACCTAGGGTTTTGACAATCGCAACCGTTTGCATGCTCATGGCAGTAAACCAACCCAAGGACGCTAGAAAGCTACAGACACTAACACGAAAGGTCAGACCGACTCTCTCCCACATGGCAATGAGCGTTTTGCGGCTAAATAGACTGAGGTACAGCAGCATAATCACACATTGAAAGCCAATTACACTCAACAGTACCCACGCCGCACGATGCAAAGTCGGTAAATCACTTAGCTCTAAACTGGCTTCACGAACCAATAAAGAGGTAATAGCAAAACTTAATCCACTCCCTACACCAATGCATAACGTTGGCAGAGATAATTTTTGTCGTTGAGAACCTTTGCTTAAAAGAAAAACGGCAACACCACCAACCAAAACACCAATCCAACCAAATAAACTTAAATGTTCACTTAAGAAAATCACCCCAACAATGGCCGCAAATATGGCTTCACTTTTCGCTAAACCGACGCCGATGGCATAATTCTTTTGTTTAAAAAGCAAGACCATTAAAATCGTCGCTAAAATTTGACTTAGTCCTGCAATCACCACATAGACCCAAAACATAGGTGTAAATGTGGTTACCTGACTCACAGGCTGTTGTTGGTACAGCACAAATAAATAAATGCAGGCAAATGGGAGTCCAAAAATAAACCGAGCAAGGGTGACACCATACACATCAACAGTGGTACTGAGTTGCTTTTGAAATGCATTGCGCCATGACTGCATAAAAGCAGCCATTAAAGTGAATAAGATCCAAACTGGAAACATAAGAAAGGTGGTTTAACGGTGGATGCCTCATCAATTTACGCTTTTATTGAATTGAATGCGACCCAACACGGCTAGATTATTCATTGAACTTGGTTATGGATTCATTGAAAAAATTTTATTTAAAAACCTCATATTAAGAATATGGTATTTATCAAAATTTAAGTTTTTATAAAAAAACGCAAAGGCATGTCACCTTTGCGTTTTGCTCTTTACCAATATAGTTAGTAACTTACATTAGATTTCTTTCATAAGTCATTTTTCACTCAGCTCTAAGTTATAAATTCCAGCGATTAAATTGAATCTCAAACCAAGCCTTTTACCTCTATTTCGATAACGCTCAGCAAGGATTTTGAAGGTTTTCA
>NZ_VPBP01000059.1:0-3140 GCF_013418685.1 Acinetobacter sp. YH12129 | reverse complement strand
TTTGTTCTTAAGCGTTAACTAAATCAAGTTATTTTGCTTAATATCGAATCAATTGATGCTTTACATACAACTGTTTGGGTGTTGTATAGTCAAGCCTCACGAGCAATTAGTATTGGTCAGCTTCATGCGTCACCGCACTTCCACATCCAACCTATCAACGTCGTAGTCTTCAACGGCTCTTTAGTGGACATAAAGTCCAAGGGAAATCTTATCTTGAGGTAGGCTTCCCGCTTAGATGCTTTCAGCGGTTATCCCTTCCGAACATAGCTACCCGGCGATGCGACTGGCGTCACAACCGGTACACCAGAGGTTCGTCCACTCTGGTCCTCTCGTACTAGGAGCAGATCCTCTCAAATTTCCAGCGCCCACGGTAGATAGGGACCGAACTGTCTCACGACGTTCTAAACCCAGCTCGCGTACCTCTTTAAATGGCGAACAGCCATACCCTTGGGACCTGCTTCAGCCCCAGGATGAGATGAGCCGACATCGAGGTGCCAAACACCGCCGTCGATATGAACTCTTGGGCGGTATCAGCCTGTTATCCCCAGAGTACCTTTTATCCGTTGAGCGATGGCCCTTCCATACAGAACCACCGGATCACTAAGACCTACTTTCGTACCTGCTCGACTTGTGGGTCTCGCAGTTAAGCGCGCTTTTGCCTTTATACTCTACGCGTGATTTCCGACCACGCTGAGCGCACCTTCGTACTCCTCCGTTACTCTTTAGGAGGAGACCGCCCCAGTCAAACTACCCACCAGACATGGTCCTCGCTCCAGATCATGGAGCAGAGTTAGAACCTCAATATTACCAGGGTGGTATTTCAAGATTGGCTCCACCGAAACTAGCGTCTCGGTTTCAAAGCCTCCCACCTATCCTACACAAGTAAGATCAAAGTTCAATGTCAAGCTGCAGTAAAGGTTCACGGGGTCTTTCCGTCTAGCCGCGGGTACACCGCATCTTCACGGCGATTTCGATTTCACTGAGCCTCTGCTGGAGACAGCGCCCCCATCATTATGCCATTCGTGCAGGTCGGAACTTACCCGACAAGGAATTTCGCTACCTTAGGACCGTTATAGTTACGGCCGCCGTTTACTGGGGCTTCGATCAAGAGCTTCGCTTACGCTAACCCCATCAATTAACCTTCCAGCACCGGGCAGGCATCACACCCTATACGTCCACTTTCGTGTTTGCAGAGTGCTATGTTTTTAATAAACAGTTGCAGGGGCCTGGTTTCTGTGGCTGCTCTCAGCTCAGGAAGCAAGTTCCATCACCAAAAGCAGCGTACCTTCTCCCGAAGTTACGGTACCATTTTGCCTAGTTCCTTCAGCAGAGTTCTCTCAAGCGCTTTGGTCTACTCGACCTGACCACCTGTGTCGGTTTCGGGTACGATTCCAGTGTAACTGAAGCTTAGAGACTTTTCCTGGAAGTATGGTATCAGCCACTTCACTGTACAAGTACAGCTTGCTGTCAGATCTCAGCATAGAGTACCCCGGATTTGCCTAAGATACATGCCTACTTCCTTTCACCTGGACAACCAACGCCAGGCTGACTTAACCTTCTCCGTCCTCTCATCGCATTACACTGAAGTATTGGAATATTAACCAATTTCCCATCGACTACGCCTCTCGGCCTCGCCTTAGGGGTCGACTCACCCAGCCCCGATTAACGTTGGACTGGAACCCTTGGTCTTTCAGCGAACGGGTTTTTCACCCGTTTTGTCGTTACTCACGTCAGCATTCGCACTTCTGATACCTCCAGCGGACTTCTCAATCCACCTTCATCGGCTTACAGAACGCTCCCCTACCACTTACACTAATGTGTAAATCCGCAGCTTCGGCATATAGTTTTAGCCCCGTTACATCTTCCGCGCAGGCCGACTCGACTAGTGAGCTATTACGCTTTCTTTAAAGGGTGGCTGCTTCTAAGCCAACCTCCTAGCTGTCTATGCCTTCCCACATCGTTTCCCACTTAACTATAATTTTGGGGCCTTAGCTGGCGGTCTGGATTGTTTTCCTCTTGACTACGGACGTTAGCACCCGCAGTCTGTCTCCCGGATAGTACTCATTGGTATTCGGAGTTTGCATCGGTTTGGTAAGTCGGGATGACCCCCTAGCCGAAACAGTGCTCTACCCCCAATGGTATTCGTCCGAGGCGCTACCTAAATAGCTTTCGGGGAGAACCAGCTATCACCGAGTTTGATTAGCCTTTCACCCCTATCCACAAGTCATCCCCTGGCTTTTCAACGACAGTGGGTTCGGTCCTCCAGTTAGTGTTACCCAACCTTCAACCTGCTCATGGATAGATCACCCGGTTTCGGGTCTACACCCAGCAACTAAACGCCCTATTAAGACTCGATTTCTCTACGGCTCCCCTAATCGGTTAACCTTGCTACTGAATGTAAGTCGCTGACCCATTATACAAAAGGTACGCAGTCACCAAACAAGTTGGCTCCCACTGCTTGTATGCATGCGGTTTCAGGATCTATTTCACTCCCCTCACAGGGGTTCTTTTCGCCTTTCCCTCACGGTACTGGTTCACTATCGGTCAGTCAGGAGTATTTAGCCTTGGAGGATGGTCCCCCCATATTCAGACAAGGTTTCACGTGCCTCGCCCTACTCGACATCATTATCTAAGCCCTTTCGCGTACAGGACTATCACCTACTATGGTCGCACTTCCCAGAGCGTTCCACTAAAGCTTAGATAACTTAATGGGCTTTTCCCCGTTCGCTCGCCGCTACTGAGGGAATCTCAATTGATTTCTTTTCCTAAGGGTACTGAGATGTTTCACTTCCCCTCGTTCGCCTCATAAACCTATGTATTCAGTTTATGATACCCGCCTTATAGCGGGTGGGTTTCCCCATTCAGAAATCTCCGGATCACAGGATATTTGCCGCCTCCCCGGAGCTTATCGCAGGCTATTACGTCTTTCATCGCCTCTGACTGCCAAGGCATCCACCACATGCACTTAATTACTTGACTATACAACCCCAAACAGTCGCCCATCTCCTACAAGTGAAGATGTTGCGTTGCGAACTTAATCGCCACAGTTAGAGTCTCGTGAACTTAATCACTGTACAGCTTCAATTAGATTCATATACCAAAACGCTTGATTCAGTTAATTTCGCTAGTAACTCATTTCA
>NZ_VPBP01000058.1:0-5230 GCF_013418685.1 Acinetobacter sp. YH12129 | reverse complement strand
ACCAGCGCGAATATGTATTACATTAAAGGGATATATCCTGGCAAAAAAGGTATCGAACAACAGAATTTCCCTGAAATCAGGGATCCAAATGTTGAATTATATTAATTTAAGAAAGAAACCGAGCGAGTGTCTACGAGCGACTGCTTGGTATTAAAACTCATGCGTTTTTTCTCCCTGATTACAATTACTCCCATTTGCCTCATAAAGGGATTAACAGAGCAAAGCGACTGTACTTGAATTGGTTTATGACCGAGCGAAGCGAGCATAAAGCCTTCTGAGCGAAGCGAAGGCATAGTTTCTTTTTAAAACTCTCGATTGACCTTTGAAAAAACAGCCCCTCAACCGAGCGAAGCGAGGTTAAAACGTCCGAGCTTTAGCGAGGGCATAGGGCTGTTTTCATGCCTGCTTAGGCTTTTATATATATTTTAAAGTTTTTAAATGCTTTTAGACCTTCTGAAATTATTGATATTACTAAGTTTAAAAGCCAATAAAGACACAGATTCCTTGCTATAAAGACACAGATTCCTTGCTATAAAGACACAGATTCCTTGCTATAAAGACACAGATTCCTTGCATAAAGACACACAATACTTTAATGTGTCTTTATACACATAATTATATAACGTGTTGAATATGAAGAATGGATTAGTAGTGAAAGATAATGCCTTGATAAACGCTAGTTATAATTTAGAAGTAACAGAGCAGCGTTTAATACTTTTAGCAATTATCAATGCACGAGAAACACAGCAAGGAATTACGTCAGATAGCAAATTAGAGATACATGCTAGTGACTATGCCAACCAATTTAATGTGAAGAAAGAAACAGCTTATGAAGCATTAAAAAATGCTGTAAATAATTTATTTGAACGCCAATTTTCTTTTAGAGAAACAACAAAGAAAGGAGTTGGTATTGTTCGATCTCGTTGGGTAAGTCGAATCAAATATATTGATGATTCAGCCATATTAGAAATTACTTTTGCACCTGATGTAGTCCCATTAATTACAAGACTTGAGCAACACTTTACTAGCTATCAGTTAAAGCAGGTTTCTCAGCTTACCAGTAAGTACGCTATACGCTTATATGAGATTCTCATTGCATGGCGTGAAGTTGGCAAAGTACCAAAAATAGACCTCTCAGAATTCAGGGAAAAACTAGGTATTGCAGCTGATGAATACAAAGCAATGAACCACTTCAAAAGCCGTGTACTAGAACCATCTATCAAACAAATCAACGAGCATACCGACATTACTGTAAGTTATGAGCAACACAAAACTGGACGTACTATTACCGGTTTTTCGTTCAGATTTAAACAGAAGCAAGCTCCTAAATTAGCAAAACAAATAGAACCAAAAAGAGATCCGAATACACCTGATTTCTTTATTCCACTGACAGATGCTCAACGACACTTATTCGCCAATAAAATGGCTAAATTGCCTGAATTAAGTGAGTATTCACAGGGAACTGAAAGCTATGAAGAATTTGCCATTCGTATTGCAGATATGCTTTTAGAGCCACCAAAATTCAGAATGTTTTACCCCCTATTAGAACAATTAGGTTTTAGGGGGTGACTTTTAATTTAGCTTTAGTATTAACAAGTTCCCCTGATAGCTTAGAGAACTATTCTTCTAGTCATAATTGATGCTACTACGATCATAATTTGCAGGATAGCCATCCAATTCCACATTTATAATATCGTAGTCATCATCTACTGTTTTTAATCGGCCATCATCCGATTTTTTGTCTAAATCTTCCTCTAAATTTTCTTCTACATCTTCTTCTAAATCTTCCACAAATCCTTTTGCATAGACTGGTTTACCAAAAATTTCCATTAATTCAAAACAGTTATCTCCAGACGCATCTGCTGTAACTTTCAATACATTTAATCCGTGCCTCTTAGTAATTGAGGCTTGTGTAAATGAATTACCTTTCAGTAAGGGTTGAATATAGATTCTTAAAAACTGAGAGGCTTGTTCATATGAACTAAATTCTTTTTTAAATGTATAAAAAGCTTTATCAACTGGAGGTAAGTTAAAAAGTTTTCTATCACGATCTTCTGTTAAATATTCTTTGAGTTCAGCAAGAATTTTATCCGCAGTAGCTTTATTGTCTTGCATCTTTTTAATTAAATAAGAACCAAGCAAAATTTTACGTCGAGTATCATCCTTTCTCTGCTGTTCTTTTTGCTTTGATTTTTCTCTCGCTTCAATAGCCTGTTTACGAGCTTTTAGCTGTTTCAACTTTTCTAACTGGGCTTCGATTTTCTTTTCGAGAGTTTCAGCAGCTTTTGTCATGATTCAGATTTCGGGATATAGAAAACCACTCAAGCATAAGGCTCTATGAATTGGAATTCAAGTGAGCTATATGCTATCGTGTTTTTCATGAAATGCGCACTTACGACTTGGATTTCATCCAAGTCAAAGTTTGCGTAAGGGGATACCCCTTAACCCCAAAAATTTCTGCGCAATTTTTAAAAGCAAAAGCAAAACCATCACAAGGCTAAGGCATGGCAATTTATCACTGTACGACTAAGACCGTTAACCGAAGTTCGGGACGAACTGCGGTAGCATCTATCGCCTATCGTGCAGGAGAAAAATTGACAGATGAACGAACAGGATTAACGCACGACTTTACGAGAAAAGAAGGTGTGGCTTATACCGAAATTATCTCGAACTTAGATACTCAAATTGATCGTGCTGAACTCTGGAATCTGGCGGAAAAAACCGAAAACCGGAAAGATGCCAGAACCGCTAGAGAATGGGTTATTGCTTTGCCTGATGAATTGGATGAAGAACAACGCAAGGAACTTGCTAAAGACTTTGCCAAGTCCTTAGTAGATCGCTATGGGGTAGTTGCAGATTTAGCGATTCATGCACCCAGCAAAGGTGGTGATGATAAAAACCATCATGCACATATCTTGCTGACAACTCGCAAAGCAGAATTAGACCCTGAAAATAAATTGGTCCTTACTCAAAAAGCGGAAATCGAGCTAAGTAACACAAAAAGAAAAAGCCTAGGCATGGGGACAAGCCAAGAAGAAATCAAACAGATTCGAGCCACCTGGGCAAACCTTGCAAATTACGCCCTGGACAAAGCAGGGTACAAAGAAAAAATAGACCATCGCAGCTATGCCGAACAAGGTAACGGCCTACAAGCCACAATACATGAAGGCAGCAAGGTTACTCAGTTGCGCAGAAAGGGCATAGATACTGAAGTTAGCCGTTTCAATGACAACATCAAACAGCAAAACAGTCAGCAGCTCCAATACAAAGAACCCCAAAAGGAAAAAATCCTAGAACAAGGCTTCAGCCGTGTCGAAAAGGGTTTCGAGCAATGGAAGAAAAATCAGGAAGCTAAACGCCTACAACTGGAACAACAGCAACAGTTAAAGCAACAGCAAGAACGAGCCATGAAGCAGAAACAACGCCAAAGCATGAATAAAGATGGGCCATCTCTATGAGCAACCAAAACGACGATTTAGACGACCAGTTATATATTTTATTGGCATCCATGAAGGAATACAGGGAAGCCATAGCAGACGATAAGAAGCGATTAGAGACGTTTTACAGTCAAGTAGCTAGTGGGGTTCTAGATAAGGCTGAAAAGTCGCTGCAGGACACAAATAAACAGGCTATAGGGGCATTAAAGAGCCGTATTCAGGAATTAGACAAGGCAACCAGCCGTCTTAACTATCAATTCATTGCCGTGTTTGCCAGTGCCTTTGTAGCGTTGGTGATGGTGCTGTTCTTGGCGTTATTTTTATTTGTACCAAGTATGGATGAAATCCAGCAGCGTAGATCAGAAGTAAACAACCTGAAAAATTACAGTTTAGACCTATCAAAATGTGATGGGAAAACGTGCGTTCGAGTTATAAAAAAACAGTGTGGCTATGGAAAAAATGCCGATTATTGTGTGATTGACCCTAAATAATTACGGTTCGGTACTTTGCTTTGCTTCTCTCAATGTATAACCACTGAAAATAGACGCAAAGTGGCTCGACTTTTAATTCTGGCGATAGCCAGATTTAAAAGTATCGAGCTAAATTTCATAATTTAAAAAATAATTAAAACCAGCTATCTCACATTAACCACTTTGCTTATTTCTTATTCAAATATTAATTTTATATGAACTACTTTTTACTTTAATCTACTGTAATATTAATCAATCTGAATTTCATATTAACTACTTATTTTTTGATTTTTTTAATATAAATTATTGATTTATATCAATTTTTTAATATTTCAAAACTAATGGCTATTCTAGATAGATTTTTTTTTACGTGAGAAAATTTTTAAAACTTCACAGGAGATTTTAATGATTTTTTTACTTAATCCATTGTTTTTAAAATGGTTATTGCAATTTTTAAGTGCTACCGATACTGAAACGGTTCTTTTAACCATGTGTTTTATCCAAATGTTGTTCAACATCTGGATTTTTAATGAGTTTTTAAAAGAAAAGGGGGCTGTCAAATGAACTTATCCAACTTCAAAGTGTTTTCCAAAATAGTGCTCTGGTGGGTAGATGCCCCATTTTTTAAAGAAAAGCTTCGCTTTTCCAAAACGGGGGAAGGCATTGCGGTTTTAAAAACAATGATAGCCATTACATTAGAAGCTGACTTTCAAGACCGCTTAGCCAAAATTTCATTTTCTGAATTAGAAGATCTGACAGGTCTATCTAGACCGATGGTCAATAAAGCTATAAAAATTTTGGCGGACGAAAAACTCATAGCTGTTCATTCTTCGGCTCGGGGAAAGTCTAATATTTATCAAATATTAGACTTTCCAAATATGAATCCGACTGAAATTAAGACTGATGAAATCGTTTTAAGAACTAAAACAAAGGGCTGGTCAAAGCTGCCGTATCAACCAGTTGCAAAAAATTTACGTTTTTTACCAAATAAAGGCGCTATTGCATTAGGCGCATTGAAAAACTATTTGGTCATGTTGAAATATAGAGATAATAATCAGGATTACAGCCGTATATCTCATGATAAATTTATTGAAAAATGTGGGATACAAGCCAATAAAATCAAAAGTTCTAATGATTTACTAATCAACCACGGCTTTATTGGTTTGGCTAAATACATTCAAAATGGATACCTGAAGACCAGCGCGAATATGTATTACATTAAAGGGATATATCCTGGCAAAAAAGGTATCGAACAACAGAATTTCCCTGAAATCAGGGATCCAAATGTTGAATTATATTAATTTAAGAAAGAAACCGAGCGAG
>NZ_VPBP01000057.1:0-6000 GCF_013418685.1 Acinetobacter sp. YH12129 | reverse complement strand
GATTTAGTCATAACGGTTAATTTCGGAATATAGAAAACCACTCAAGCATAAGACCCTATGAATTGAAATTCAAGCGGGTAATATGCTATCGTGTTTTTCATGAAATGCGCACTTACGACTTGAACAAAGTTCAAGTCAAAGTTGCGCAAGGGGACACCCCTTAACCCCAAAAAACTGCTACGCAATTTTTTAAAAGCAAAAGCACCCCAAGGCGACTGCATGGCAATTTATCATTGTTCCACTAAAACGGTGAACCGAAGTTCGGGGCGAACTGCGGTTGCATCATCTGCATATCGTGCAGGGGAAAAACTAGAAGATGAACGCACAGGACTGACCCATGACTTTACGAGAAAAGACGGTGTCGCCCATTCTGAAATTCTGTCTAATTTAGATATTGAAATTGACCGTGGTGAACTTTGGAACTTGGCAGAAAAAACCGAAAACCGTAAAGATGCCCGAACCGCTAGAGAATGGGTCATTGCCCTACCTGATGAATTAGACGCTGATCAACGTAAGGACTTGGCAAAAGACTTTGCCAGGTCCTTAGTTGATCGCTATGGAGTGATCGCAGATTTAGCCATCCATGAACCCAGCAAAGGCGGTAATGATAAGAATCATCACGCCCATATCATGCTTACCACCCGAAAAGCCGAATTGGACACGGACAATAAACTCACCCTGACCACCAAAACCGATATTGAACTCAGCAACGCCAAACGAAAAAGCCTTGGTATGGGTACAACCCAAGACGAAATTAAACAGATTCGGGAAACGTGGGCAAACCTTGCCAATCGTGCTTTGGAACGAGCAGGCATACAGGAAAAAATAGATCACCGCAGCTATGCCGATCAGAATAACGGACTACAAGCCACCATCCATGAAGGCACTAAAGTCACCCAATTACGCAGAAAAGGCATAGACACTGAAATCAGCCGTTTTAATGACAATGTGAAACAGCAGAACGCCCAACAGCTTGACCAACAGAAACAGCAGAAAGAGAGCGTTTTACAGCGTGGTTTAAACCGTGTCGATCAAGGTTTTGATCAATGGCAGAAGAACCAAGAAACCAAACGTCTAGAACTGGAACGCCAAGCGGAAATGAAACGACAGCAAGAATTAGATAAACAACGAGCCGAGCAAGCACTCCGCAAGGCATCTCAAAAACTAAGTAGAGGCGGAATGTCATTATGAGTAATCAAAATGATTTAGATGACCAGTTATATATTTTATTGGCATCCATGAAGGAATATCGAGAAGCCATAGCAGACGATAAGAAGCGATTAGAGCAGTTTTACAACCAAGTCGCTAGTGGAGTGCTAGACAAGGCTGAAAAATCGCTAGAAAACGCAAATAAGAAGCATACAGGTGCATTAAACAACAGTATTCAGGCATTAAACGAAGCTACAAACAGGCTCAACTTAAAACTTATCCTTATTTTTGCCAGCACGTTTGTGGCTGTGATGATGGTATTCATTTTGGCAATCTTCTTATACGTGCCAAGCAAAGACGAAATTGATAACCGTAGAGCTGATATGGCTTTACTAAAAAAATATCCGCTACAAATTAGAGAAAGTGATGGTGAAACATTGGTGAGAATCATGAGGAAAAATTGCTATTCGTTTGAACCGAGTAGTGTCAAAGAAAAAACGTATGACTGGTGTCAGATCGACCCTAAAAAATACTAGTTGATCGGTACTTTGCTTGGTTTTTCTTATTACTGATCAGATTACAGCAAGCGCAAAGTTGCCCGACTTTGAAACATGGCTAAAGCCATATTTCAAAGCATCGAGCTGAAATTTCGCATAAGAGATTTTATGTTAAATAAGACTATTAAGATCAGTTATAATTATCCAATAAGTGATTAAAAATAATAAGGTAATTTATGTCTACATGGGTGTGGGTACTTATTTATTTGGCAGTTAGCTTAATGTTCAAATGGATTATTTCATGGGGTGGAGCTGATTATATTAAAGGCTGGAAGAGTATCTTTTTCTTAGATATGGAATCAAGCTCATGGAATGAAGAACAGCTTAGAGCTATGGCTTTGTTTCTATGGATAGCATTTACCATTCTTTTTATTATAGGTTTAATTTACCCCGAATTTAGATTCTATAAGCTTAAAAATAGTTTGTAAAAAACGGAGCTTAAGCTCCGTTTTTATGGGTGATTTTTTAAATCATTCAGCATTGCATCACGTAAAATCTTATTCATACGTGTCTGATAGCCTTTGCCTTGTGCTTTTAGCCATTGCATGACATCTGCATCAATGCGTACTGTAGTCACTTGTTTAGTTGGCTTATAAAACGGATTTTGGACAGCATTTTTCCAAAAGCTTTCATCAAGTTCAGGAATGTCGGAAAAGTCTATTTCACTGTCTGCGCGTTTAGCCAGAGCTTCAAGTCTTGCCTTTTGTTCTTCAGACAAAACAGGAGGTTTATTCAAATCTACTTTGTACGTAACGGTTTTGCTCATACTGTTTCCTCTCTTTTTTCTCTGCCTGTCGTGCCGAAATAATGCGGATATGATCCATCCCATTATGGTCTTGTACTGTGTGGGCCACCAATAAAACAGCTTGCCCATGTACCATACCTATCGCTTGCCAACGATATTCACCATTTTCAAAGCGATCCTGTTTATATAAGGCATGAGCATCGTAAAAAACCAATGTCGCATCTTCAAAAGCTATACCATGCTTTTTAAGGTTTATTTCTGCTTTATGCTCATCCCATGAAAACTCAATTTCCATAGTTGCATCGCTTTTTGTTAATATAAAAATGTTAATACAAAATTGTAACTTTTGCAAAGTTCTTCCATTTTTTATTGGCAAAAGCTTACAGAATCGAACATAAAAAAGCCGACTTGTTTCCAAGCCGGCTTTTCGACATCATCGAGCACATTATTTATAGCATAAGTTTTTGATTTTTATAAATTTCAATGTATGCATTTCGTATAACCACCATTATGTTAAATGTATAACTTTATAAAGTGTTAATTTTAAAGTCTTCCAATGTTTTGCCTTTTTCTTCTAATAAATTATGAACAAACTCAGGCTCTAATTTCAGCATCAGTTCAATAGCATCATGGATTTTCCAAAATTGTAATTCAGGATGATCTATTATTTGGATTAAATGGTTTTTAATTAAAGGAATATATTCATCGTATTTTTCATCACCAATTAACCAAAATAAGCGACTAATATCAAATGGTTCTGTATTAGATATTTCTATAATCTTTTGTATAGGATGAAATATTTTTATTCTAGCCTGTTCACCAAATCCTAGATCAGCTTGGAATGCCCAATAACGAACAAAAGCTCTAAGTACATGCTGAAGTGTATCATCATAACCATGTAAACGATGATCTATATAACCAACTAATTTATTTTCATTTAATAAATTTACTAATGCATCAAAACCAGAGGATTGTCCCCAATTAGTCAGAAGTTTTGCTGCCTCAAATACAATATTTTCATCAGAAGAATTTAATAAATTTATGACTTGTTCTATACGATCTTCAGGAATATCTTCTGGATCTAAATCTGTTGCATCACATGCGTAATCTGCATGAGTAGGAACGTCATGCAGTAATACAGAAATTTCTTTATTCATTAAGCCACTCATTAATAATTATCTTAAGATTTTCTAAAATTAACATAATACACCTTATACGAAATGCGTTATAATTATCTATAGAAATCAATGCTGTAGTTTCTAGTTTATAGCCCAATCACACCCGATTGGGCTTTTTTATGGATTTTTCACGTTCCACGCCTATTATTTAAGCAATGTTTCACAACTTTGGTTAGCTCCAGTAAATAATTAAAACCTAGATAATAAGAACCGAGCGAGTGTCTACGAGCGATTGAGCATCATCAAAATTTCGCCCTCGCCTTTTCTCTGATTACAAGCTCCCTTTCGATTTTAAACGGTAGCTACAGAGCATCCCGAATGGGTGCGAACTTTGGAGCTTTTGCTTTTCAAAAAGTATGAGCGAAGCGAATACATTACAAATGCTTTTGCTTTTAGATTTCACAACAGGATTAACTAAAAACTGCCCCACGAAGCGAGGAACGAGCTTCAATAGAGTACGAGCTTTAGCGAGTACATAGGGCAGTTTTTAGCACTCCCCTCTCGAAAGGCTTTTAATTATTTTTAAAGCTTTTAATGCTTTTAGACAGGTTGAAACCCTTGTGTAGTAAGTGTTACAGACTATATAAACGGACATTTGCTCTTGTATAAACGGACATTTGCTCTTGTATAAACGGACATTTGCTCTTGTATAAACGGACATTTGCTCTTAATTAAAAGACATTATAAATATTGACCTTAAAAAGATATTAGATTACATTGTCCTTTAATTAGATAATAATAAGTTCTTCTTATGAAAAATAGTTTAGTCGTGAAAGATAATGCTCTAATAAATGCCAGTTACAACCTAGAGCTAACGGAACAACGTTTGATCATGCTAGCTATCATTAATGCTAGAGAATCGGGACAAGGAATCACTGCGGATAGTAAACTGGAAATACATGCTAGTGACTACGCCAAGCTATTCAATGTATCTGCCGATGCGTCATATAAAGCTTTGAGAGAAGCTGTAAATAATCTGTTTAATCGTCAATTTAGTTATACAGCCGAATATAAAAAAACAGGCAAAGTCGGCATTGTTCGATCTCGCTGGGTAAGCCGTATATTTTATGTAGATGACCTAGCATTGTTAGAAATTACTTTTGCTCCTGATGTAGTGCCTTTAATCACACGATTGGAAGAACACTTTACAAAATATGAAGCTAAACAAGTTGCTCACCTAACCAGTAAATACGCCACTAGGCTTTATGAATTGCTGATTGCTTGGCGTGAAGTTGGAAAAGTTCCACAACTAGAACTTAGTGAGTTTAGAAACAGATTAGGTCTTGTTGATAGTGAATACACCGCCATGAGTGACTTTAAAAAGCGTGTGCTTGAACCATCAATTAAACAAATTAATGAGCATACTGATATTACTGTAACGTATGAACAGCATAAAAAAGGACGGATCATTTCAGGTTTTTCTTTCAAATTTAAGCAAAAACAACAGCCAAAAGTTGAAGCAAAAAGAGATCCAAACACGCCTGATTTTTTTATAAAAATGACCGATGCACAACGCCATTTATTTGCGAATAAAATGTCAGAAATGCCTGAAATGGGGAAATATTCACAAGGTACAGAAAGCTACCAACAATTTGCTATTCGTATCGCTGATATGCTTTTAGAGCCTGAAAAATTCAGAGAGCTTTATCCAATTTTAGAAAAATCAGGATTTCAGCCATGATTAAATTAAATAACCTATCAACCGATCTAAAGCATGTGACCGTTGAATACCTCGACATCGTAAATTATGAAATTGCGAGGGAAAATATATGCGGTTATATCTTCCTATTATCCCGACTATCCAAAAATGCCAAACCCACCGAAAAAATGCAGATGGAAAGCAAAATACAGGACTTAATTTACTATCGGGATCATTTGCAGATAGAGGACAAAGACAATATTCAAAAGGTTTTAAACACGCTCATTCCCGAGTATCAAGCCGAACAGAATAACCAAACAGCTAAGAAAAATTAGGCTTCAATGTCGGGCAAATCAAAAAGCTGTCGATCTCTATTTTCTGTTAAATATTCGTTGAGTTCAGCGAGTATTTTTTCTTTATTAGCTTCATTTGCCTGCATTTTCTTAATCAAGTAAGAACCGAGCAAAATTTTACGCCTAGTATCATCCTTGCGCTCCTGTTCTTTCTTTTTGGTACGTTCTCTTGCTTCAATAGCCTGTTTCTGTGCTTTTAACTGTTTCAGCTTCTCTAACTGGGCTTCAATTTTCTTTTCGATATTTTCAGCAGATTTAGTCATAACGGTTAATTTCGGAATATAGAAAACCACTCAAGCATAAGACCCTATGAATTGAAATTCAAGCGGGTAATATGCTATCGTGTTTTTCATGAAATGCGCACTTACGACTTGAACAA
>NZ_VPBP01000056.1:0-7528 GCF_013418685.1 Acinetobacter sp. YH12129 | reverse complement strand
AACCTTCAAAATTCTTGCTGAGCGATATCGCAATCGAGGCAAAAGACTAGCATTGAGATTCAATCTAATTGCTGGAATTTATAACTTAGAGCTGAGTGAAAAATGACTTATGAAAGAAATCTATTATTCTTCCAAATAGTGATATCAGCCGATTACTGGAATCTGGAACTATTACACAAGCGGCTAAATTATCCATTCGTATTGAACGCGATAAAAATGGAAAATATTTATTAAATTCAAAGGAAACTGTGAATTACGCTTTAAATAGATTTGATAAAATTCGTTAAATAAACTGATTTATATGACCAATTCTGCCATGGTCATTAATTAACAAGCGATATTTATAGAAATTACAAATAGGTATTATGATCATGCAATTTAATTCTATCTCCCCAATCCCTGAAGACGATGAAGAACTGCATTTGCCTGAACTGGTGTACTGGTCATCTTTAGGTGAACTTGCAGAAGTCGAAAAATCATTGGCAAATGGCACAGACGTAAACTCTGCCGATGACGAAGGCTATAGCGCACTGCATGCAGCAGCAGAAAATGGCTATTTAGACGTAGTGAAGCTGTTGGTAGAGAAAGGTGCAAATGTACAGCATAAGACCCAATACACAGCATTAGAGCTTGCAGAAATGGCAGGCAATGATGATGTAGTGGCATACTTAAAAAATTTGTAAGCCATACATCTTATAAAGTAGATTCATAAAATACCCGCATGCAATATGCGGTTATTTTCATTTTATAATTATTGTTGCTGTTGCTGTTGCTGTTGCTGTTGCTGTTGCTGTTGCTGTTGCTGTTGCTGTTGCTCAAGCTCCTGCTGAATCGCTTGATTAAACGCAGGCAAGTCATCTGGACAGCGAGAAGTAATGAGCACCCAACCGCCCGTATTACAGCGGTGCACCTGCTCATCGACCCAATGTGCACCCGCATTTTCCAAATCCAAACGAATGCTTTTATAAGACGTCAGAGTTTTATCACGAATTCTTTCAGAATTAATGAGCGCCCAAGGACCATGACAAATTGCAGCAATAGGTTTTTGATGGTCAGCAAAGTTTTGAATAAGTCGCAGTGCATCTTCATCGATCCGTAGATGATCTGCATTGACAGTTCCGCCTGGAATTACTAACACATCATAGTCTTCAGCATTTACGTTGCTCAATTGGGCATTGGGTTGAACTTCAGCTTCGACCTTTTTGTCGGCTTTTACTGTTTGGACAACCGCATGTTTAATAGCGGCATGAATGGCTTCAATTCCCTTTTCATTTAAATAATTTAATGGTTGGATCAGCTCGTCATGTTCAACACCGACATTTGAAGTTATCACTAAAGCTTTTAAAGTCATGATTGACTCCTTGCAATGAGGATTGTCTACCACGCTAACAAGCTGACGGATTTGGGTATGTAATAATTTCGCAGGAAACTGTAAGAAGTTTTGACAGAGATGTTATGCGAAAGTTCTAGATTAGAGCGAACTTTTAAAAATCAGCTAGAAAAAGAAAACCCCAACATCCTGTTGGGGTTTTCTTCGTATTTCGTATTTTAGATACAACTCCATGTCATATCTCACGTCCTGATGCAGAAACTTATTGTTATTGTTTTATGTTTCGGAAACTTCCTGTTTCCTGATAACTGTAGATTAGGCCTGTTTGAATAAATTGAATAGCAGCAATTTTCTGCATGCCATGTAAGCCAAAACGTACAAAATTATTCTGTTACCTTTCCAAAGAAAAATCATCTGATTAATTGATTAGAATCAAATGATTATAAAAGGGAAGGGAACAATAAATGAAACAATGTATACAATATTTTCGAACGCCTAGCCTCATCGTCGGTATCTTGATGACAGCCGCATGCCATGCGGAAAACACCACAACTACAGCACAAGATCAAACACCAAGACAAGCTCAAAAATCGGCACAAATCCAGCAAGAACAACGCTTTAAAATACAAAAAATCGCTCAATTTAATGAACCTTGGGCGTTTCAACAACTCCCAGATGGACGCTTATTGCTAACTGAAAGAAAAGGTCAACTGATCATCTTTAACCCGCAAAATCAGCAGAAAATACAGGTGAAAAACCTTCCCAAAGTAGCCTATGGTGGACAAGGCGGCTTAGGTGATATTGCACTTGATCCACAGTTTGAAAAAAATCATCAGATATACCTGAGCTATGCAGAAGCAGGACAGGGCGGTTTTGGCGCTGTCATCGAAAAAGCCACATTAAACCTCAATGAAGCTGTGCCAAGTTTAAAACAGCGAAAAATCATTTGGAGGCAAATTCCAAAAGTAGAAGGTCAAGGCCATTATTCACACCGTATGCAATTTGGAACAGATGGAAAATTATGGGTGAGTTCGGGCGAACGTCAGAAGTTTGATCCTGCACAAGATCTGCAGTCAAATTTGGGTAAAGTGTTGCGCTTAAATAGTGATGGAACGCCTGCTGCGGATAATCCATTTCAGACCCAAGGCGAAGTTGCCAAGCAAGTCTGGAGCTTCGGGCACCGTAACCCTTTAGGCATGGCATTTGATGCAAAACAGCAGCTTTGGGTGGCTGAAATGGGCCCGAAAGGCGGTGATGAGTTAAATCTCGTGCAGCGAGCGAAAAACTATGGCTATCCGCATGTGTCGAATGGCGATCATTATGATGATCAACCGATTCCTGATCATCATACACGGCCTGAATTTGAAGCCCCTGCCATCAGTTGGACACCGGTGATTTCACCGTCGAGTTTGATGTTTTACCAAGGGCAAAAGTTCCCCTTGTGGAAAAATAAAGCGCTGATTGGTGGTTTGTCGTCTCAAGCAATCGTGATTGTGGACACAGCACATCAACCGGCAACAGAAATCCAGCGTATCGACATGAAACAGCGGATCCGTGGCTTGATTGAGGCCAAAGATGGCGCAATTTGGGGGATTGAGGATGGTGAAAAAGCATGGTTATTCAAAATTGAGCCAAAATAGCGACTAAAAAATAAACAAAAAATTCAAAAAATAAAAAAAAGCCCCTCCGGGGCTTCTCACATACAGGCCTGCACGAATTTCAAATCCGTCACCTAAGCCGCATAGTGCTCATCGGCATTAAATGCATTGGCTTGAATTTGAATTAATTTACGATTTCCTTGTTCTCCATTCATTCGCCAATGCGCAATTTTAATATTATCGACGATCGCAACATCACCTTTATGCCACTGCAAAAGCAGGGCATCTTTATACATCGCATCAAAAAATTGCTGCTTTTCGGCATCGCTCCATTCAATTTGTTGACCTTCTGGCGTGTAAATTTCCCAAGTCAGTTGCATGCCGTCCGCTGTCGAATCGATTTCAATCTCCCCGCGATTTTCAAAGCAATTTTTGGCCGCCTGATGGGCAAATGGATTGGTATTATTAGCAAAAGCCCACGGCTGAATCACATGCTTTTTCGTATCGGGGTGATGAATCACCAGTGGCGAACGCTGCAAGGTCAGTTTGGCTTTTTTATCTTGTCGAATCTCTAGACTAAACGGGCTCTTTTTCAGCAATAATCGGTCAAATAGCCCCACCTCGCGCGCCGAGACATAAGAAAAATGGTTCCATGCACCAAGATATTTTTCCTGTAGATGTTTCGGAAAATTCTCCCAAATCTGCTCTAAGTTATTAAATCCTGTTTCTGCCAAATACGTCGAAGGTTCCTGACAAAATAAGGCGATATAACGCGAGCGTTCTGAGCGCACGCCACCTTCAACATGTGGGCCTTGTACCGAGTTTTCGACTGGACCCAATTGCACTGTGTTGCGATCGATATAACGACGGTAGTCGCCTGCGCCGAGCAATTTCTCGCTGTATTTTCGCATCCAAGATGCAACCCAGCTGGGCATGTTGGGGTTAAATGCATTCCATGGCGTAAACTGAAAATATTGTTCAATCAGTTGGTTAAATTGTTCGGGTTGCTCGATGTTAAAACCACGGAACAGCAAGATGCCATTTTCATGGATTTGTTGTAAAAGCTCTTGTCGATGCGCGCCAATATATTGTGCAAGATCTTGCGGGCTATTGTGTTCTGGAGCGGCATGAAAAATGCGGGTAAAACTATTCAGTTGTTGCTGTTGCAATTGCATAGGTCATTCTCTAATTTTTTAATTCAATTTTTATTGTTGTCGCCTAATCCCTAAGCGCTGACAGTTCGAGCTGCTGAACTCGCAGCCGTTATTCTGTCTAAAATCTCTGCCGATTATAAGTACAGTTTTACTGTTGCGATGTAAGTATTGTTGATAAATTGCGATTTTTCGACGAATAGAGTGCGATAGCTGAATGAATGACGACATGAAAAAAGCCCTCGACATCCTATCGAGGGCTTTTTAGATTCATTCTAAAGATATGACTCCTGTCATACCGATCAGCGTTCCTGCTGCATGTGCATTATTTATTTTTATTGCAAGACATCCTGTCTCTGTATGTTCTTACTATAGGCGCGTTGCTGTTGAGGCCATAGGCGTAAATACTGCAAGCGCTGTAGGTAAATGCCTACAGCAGAACGTCGCTAAATCCTGCTAGTGTAGTGATTTAAATAACAACAATGAGTTTCGCGCATGCCTGCAACACAAATCGATATACGGATGCAATACAGCATAGAACAAGAACAACAGTTGATAAATGCTGTCTTTGACGCCTTACAACAGAGTTTTCAACTACCTTCATATGACCGCAATATGCGTTTGCAAGTGCATGCGCCACATCGGTTTCAGGTGTTTGATCATTTGACGCAGCCTGAGCGCTTTACACATATCACCATTGATTGTTTTGCGGGACGAACCGTAGCAACCAAGCGTAAGTTATATCAAATGTTGGTGCATAATTTGGTGGAATTTGGCATTCCAGCCGACCATATCATCATAACATTACGTGAAAGCCCTCTAGAAAATTGGGGGATACGAGGTGGTCAAGCCGCTTGTGATGTCGATTTAGGTTTTCAGGTCGATGTTTAGTCTGTGCAAATACATGGAATGTTGCTTTCACATCGCCTAAACGAAAAAAGCCCCGACATCCTGTCGGGGCTTTTTCGGATTCATTCTAGCGGTATAACTCCTGTCCTACCGTAAGCTTCCTGCTCATTGTCTTATCATTGTTGTTTTATGTTCAGTGACATCCTGTCGCTGTATGACCTTAATATAAAAGTAATCCAATAACGTGAATAGTGTCTATTATCCGCATCTGATGTAAGCCAAAACGTACAACACCTAAATTATCATTCTGTCCGTCGCGTCAATATATTGCACAGCATTAAGGCTCTCGATCGTTAGATCTATGTATCCATATTGATCTAAACCGCTTTTAAAACAGCAGGAAGCTGGTTTTGAAGTGACTAAAAGCTTTATCAGCGGTGTTACATATTTTTGCGATTAATTGGTTGAATGGTGAACTAATTTATCAGACATTAAAAATTCATAATGAAAAATATACAGGGAATAAGATCGATGCTAAGAATACTTACACAACAACTGACGACATCAAATCTTCAGCTCGCATTAGGCTGCGTTATTGCGCTTAGTGCTTCAGCAAGTTGGGCAGCATCTCCACAAGAGATTAAGCAAATTGCGGAAAGTCAAAAGCAAAGTTATTTAGAGACCTTGAAAACCTTGGTCAATATTGAATCTGGCAGTAAAGATATTGAGGGTTTGAATCAAATTGCTAAGGTGGTCGCAGAGCAATTAAAAGCCACAGGGGCTGAGGTGAACGTGATTCAGCCCAAAGACATCATGAAACTCGATGGTGCGCCAGATCAGACAGGGCCGATTGTCAAGGCGGTACTGAAAGGCAAAGGTAAAACGAACATTATGTTGTTGGCACATAATGATACGGTGTATCAAAAGGGCCAATTACAAGGTCAACCGTTTCGTATAGATGGTAATAAAGCCTATGGTTTAGGTATTTTGGACGACAAGCAAGGTGTTGCTGCAGTGATTCATGTCTTGGATATGCTGAAACAGCTGAAGTACCAAGATTACGGCACCATTACGGTGTTAATTAATTCAGATGAAGAAATCAGTTCACCCGGCTCGCGCCAATTGATTATGGATACAGCTCAAAATCAGGACGTTGTCCTCTCCTTTGAAACCGGTGGTTTAGAGGGAAGTTTGATGTTAGCCACTAGTGGGATTGGTGCGGCTTATTTAGATATTAAAGGGCGGGGTTCGCATGCGGGGGTAAAACCTGAAGCAGGGGTCAATGCCTTGACAGAACTGGCTTTTCAGATTCAACAATTAGAAAATCTATCCAATCCGAAAACGGGTTTAAAGCTGAATTGGACTGTTGCGACGGCTGGAAAAACCCGAAATGTGATTCCTGACCATGCGACAGCGCAGGCAGATGCTCGTTCCTTAAAACCACAAGATTTTGCTGAGTTGGAAAAAACCTTGAAGCAAAAAGTCAAAACCAAAAAATTGGCGGAAAGTCAGGTCGAGGTCAAATTTGAAGTCCGTCGACCACCTTTAGAAGCCAGTCCACAAGCCAAAAAATTGGCCGCGACAGCCCAGCAGATTTACACAAACGAATTAAAGCTGCCGATGAAAGTTGAAACGACCGCTTGGGGTGGTGGTACTGATGCCGCTTTTGCTGGGGTTAGTTCGAGAGCCGCGATCATTGAGGGACTAGGCATGTCAGGTGATGGATTACATTCAGATAAAGCTGAATATATTTTGACAGATTCTATCGTACCGCGTTTGTACCTGGTGACGCGTTTAATTGTGGAGAGTTCTAAAAAGTAATCGTATCCGATTGGGTGAGACCCATTGAGCCATGGCCCTGAGTTCGGTTGTGGCTCATGTTAGAGCTATTCTTGTGTAGCATTTGAAATGAAAAAAGCCTCGACATCCTGTCGAGGCTTTTTTCAGATTCATTCTAGCGGTATAACTCCTGTCCTACCGTAAGCTTCCTGCTTAGTCTTATCATTGTTGTTTTATGTTCAGTGACATCCTGTCTCTGTATGTTTTAACTTTATCGTGGATGATGCATGGCGTATAGCTGCCATCTGCCGAAAATAATGTAAGCCTGAACCTACAAAAGGCGGCATTTATCACGCGAACGGCAATAATTAAGCACTCACATATTGCAGTAATTTTTTGAAAATCCCTTTAACCGCTTTGTTGTCAAATTCATTCGGTTCGAATTTATCTGTTTGATTACGCGTGAAAATGTCACGAATTTCAACTACAGCATTACTGTCAATTAAGCCCAATTGAGTTGCCACTTGGCGAATTTGATCAATCGAACGTGAACCATTGGTGCCTCCATAGCTAACGTATGCCGCAGGTTTTCCGCCCCATTCTTTACCGAGGTAATCCAATGCATTTTTGAGCGCAGGGCTGTAGCCGTGGTTATATTCAGGGCTAATGAAAATAAATGCGTCGCCTTGCGCGATTTTATCAAATGGAGGGTAAAACTCAGTCCTTCAGGTCAGAGATATAAGCGACACGACATGAAGTGTCGTTTGATTTAACTAAGGACTATTTTCCTTGAGTTTTGATTGTTAATATAAGTACATGAA
>NZ_VPBP01000055.1:0-7817 GCF_013418685.1 Acinetobacter sp. YH12129 | reverse complement strand
AAAGGTAAGACAGATCTTGGAATAAGAGAATGGGAGTGCATGAGCTGTGGTACAGCTCATGATCGAGATATAAACTCAGCTCTAAACATTCTTGCGCTTGGGCATAAGCGTCTAGCTGTAGGAATCATCCTCTTTTAAGGGGGTGAGGATGTCAATGAGATGAATTTTCAGTCTATAATACGGGGCTCTTATTAAAGCTTGGCTCTAGTCGAGATTTACTCTCTCTTACTTTAATCTCTGGAAACATTGCAATGAATGCGGCCGCTTCACAAGACACTCCTCTCGTTGGAATTATCATGGGTTCTCAATCGGATTGGGCAACGCTAGAAAACACTGCCAATATGCTCAAACAGCTTGGCGTCCCATTTGAAGCGGAAGTAGTATCTGCACACCGAACTCCAGATCGATTATTCGAATATGCCGAAACCGCACGTGATCGTGGTATTCAAGTAATTATTGCCGGTGCTGGCGGCGCAGCACATTTGCCAGGCATGTGTGCAGCCAAGACTGATTTGCCTGTACTCGGCGTACCGGTAAAATCATCGATTCTAAATGGTGTTGATTCACTGCTTTCAATTGTACAAATGCCTGCAGGGATTGCTGTCGGTACTTTGGCCATTGGCCCAGCGGGTGCAACCAATGCGGCGATCATGGCTGCACAAATTTTAGGTTTAACACGGCCTGAAATCGCAAAAAATGTTGCAGATTTCCGTGCTGCGCAAACCGATAAAGTGGCGAGTAAAAATATTCCGGGTCAAGCTTAATTAAGGGGCATTTCTCATGGATAAAACCATTGGTATTTTTGGTGGTGGCCAGCTTGGTCGCATGATGGCGCAAGCGGCATTGCCTTTAAACATTCAATGCACCTTCTTTGAAGCGAGTACCGACTGCCCTTCTGCAGCGCTGGGTCCAGTGATTTCGACTCAAGCTGAAAATGGTTTGCAAGATTTCATTCAGAGCGCAGATGTTTTCAGCTTAGAGTTTGAAAATACTCCGCTGGCAGATGTTGATGTGCTGACCAAGAACAAAGCACTGCACCCGCCGCGTCAAGCTTTAGCGGTTGCACAGCATCGTTTGTCTGAAAAAGCCTTGTTTGATGAGTTGGCCATTCCCGTTGCACCGTATAAGGCCGTAACGTCTTTAGAGAGCTTAGAAACTGCTGTTGCGGAGCTGGGCTTACCGATCGTGCTGAAAACATCGCGTGGCGGTTATGACGGTAAAGGTCAATTTGTGCTACGTAGCGCTGATCAAATGGATCAAGCATGGGCTGAACTGGGCCCTGCTGGTGAATTGATTGCGGAAAGCTTTGTAACCTTCTCACGTGAAGTCTCAATCATTGCGGTGCGTGGTCAAGACGGTGATGTGAAAACATGGCCATTGGCGGAAAACCACCACCACAACGGCATTTTGTCGCATTCGATTGTGCCTGCGCCAAACAGCGCAGACTTACAACCAGTTGCGCAAGACTACATTACTCGCCTGCTCAATCATTTGAATTATGTCGGTGTTTTGACGCTAGAGCTGTTTGTGACAGATAAAGGCTTATATGCCAATGAGATGGCGCCACGTGTGCATAACTCTGGGCATTGGTCGATTGAAGGCGCAGTGTGTTCACAGTTTGAAAACCACATTCGTGCTGTAGCAGGTCTACCTTTGGGTTCGACTGAAGTTGTTCGTCCAACGGTCATGGTAAACATCATTGGTCAACATCCGAAATCTGAAGATGTATTGGCACTGAATGGCGCGCATTTGCATCTGTATAACAAAACAGAGCGTGAAGGTCGCAAAATTGGTCACATCACTTTAATGCCGAACGATACCGCTGAATTAACAGCTTTATGTCGTGCTTTGGCGAAAATTTTGCCGAATCCATTGGCACTTAGCGAAGATATGACCATTTAAACCTGAGTTTGAATGATAAAAAAGCGGTCATGCACATGGCCGCTTTTTTTATTGCTGTAGTTCGGGCATCATTGCGCCTCTTTGCAAAATCACACCGTTTATCGGTGAAACGATAAGAAACTATTGATCATAAAGTGTTCGTTCGTTTATAAATATTCTGCGCTAATCTTCGTATGGTTTTTTCTGTATCAATGGCCTGCGATGTATGTGAATCAAAATCAAAAATAACTAATGCGTTTTGAATTCGAACTGTGTTTTTAAATTTAAACTATGAATTTGAATTCAAAAAATCCTATACCAAAAACAATGAATTCAAAGTTTATGAATTTAAATTTGAAAAAATGAATTCATTTCGCTGTGTTTAAATTTAAAAAATTTGAATTTAAAAGTTGCGTAGAATTATTGGATCTATAGAGAGTGTATTTAAAACCTATAATATTTTGATTATTAACAATAAAAATTAATTTTCACGCCATTTTAAATTTGTGGATAACTTTTTATGCACGTAATTTATTTTTAAATTTAAAAGTTTTGAATTTAAATCGCTGTTTGGATTGTAATGAATTTAAAGTTGGGTTGTGGGTAACTGCTTTTGAATTTAAATTTAAAAAATGAATTTAAATAAGTAGAAATTATGAATTTAAATTTACGTTTTGAACCTTTAACTTTTGCTTTGAGCTGCTATTGTTAAAGCAACAATTTAAATTCAAAAAAAGATCAAGGGTATGAAGCATCACTTAGGATTTGTTTTCGGGACTGCTTTTTTGGCAATAACTCAGGCAAATGCCGAGTTGATTATTAATGGTCAGTCTGTCAATGCGTCGAGCATGCCTGCAACAAGCAGCATTTCACCACAAAATAACTTTCAAGGCTGTTTAGCCAATTTGCGCTCGCAAGCAATGAATGCTGGCGTGAGTGCGTCCACTTATGATCGCTATACACAAAATTTAACACCTGATTATTCTGTGATTGAAAAGCTCAACTATCAGCCTGAGTTTTCAACTCCGATTTGGGACTATTTGTCCGGTCTGGTGGATGAAGAGCGTGTACAATTGGGTCGGCAGAAATTGGCACAGCATCGTGATGTATTAAACCGTGTCGCAGCGGCTTATGGTGTACCTGCTGAAACCGTGGTTGCGGTTTGGGGTGTGGAGAGTAATTTTGGTGATATTGCGGGTAGCTATCCTTTATTACAGTCATTGGGCACTTTAAGTTGTGAAGGCCGCCGTCAAAGCTATTTCCGTGGTGAGTTTTTTGCTGCCATGCGGATTTTGCAGCGTGGTGATTTAAATGAATCACAATTGAAAGGTTCGTGGGCAGGTGCATTTGGTCATACCCAATTTATGCCGAGCACTTATGAAGAGCTGGCCGTGGATTTTGATGGTGATAGCCGCCGTGATTTGGTATCGAGCACCACAGATGCGTTGGCTTCAACTGCGAATTTCCTGAAAAAGCGTGGTTGGCAAACTGGTCAGCCGTGGGGCTTTGAAGTAAAAATTCCCGAAGGAATGTCGATCAGTGGTGAAAGTCGCCGTAATAAAAAGTCATTAGACAGCTGGATGAATCGTGGTTTGCAGCGTGCCGATGGTACGCCGTTAATTCAAGGTAACCTTTCTGGATCGAGCCAAGCAGGTTTAATGGCACCGGTTGGGGCAAGTGGGCCTGTGTTCTTAGTGTTTAAAAATTTCGATGCAATCTACAGCTATAATGCGGCAGAGAGTTATGCATTAGCGATTGCGCATTTATCCGATCGCTTGCAAGGCAAGGGTGGCTTTAGTACGACATGGCCAACCGATGATCCTGGGACTTCACGTGCGGAACGACGAGAGATTCAACAGTTTTTACTTAACCGTGGCTATGACATTGGTAAAGTGGATGGATTAATTGGAGATAAAACCCGTCAAGCTATTCGACAAGAGCAAAATCGACTGGGTTTAAGTCCAACAGGACGTGCAGGGCAACAGATTTTACGCGCATTTCGCAATGAAAATGCGAAAAATATGATGCGTTAATTCATCAATAATAAAAAGGTCTGCAATTGCAGACCTTTTTTATATGTTTTTGACTCTTAAACCGCAGTGATTGTACCTAAGATACGATAACCAGCAGCACCCGTCACACTTGGTAAATTTGCACTAAGCTGATTGACAAAGCGCATCGCCAACCAAGCAAAGGCTGTGGCTTCCACCCATGTTGGGCTTAAGCCTAAATCTGCGGTACTTTGCACCGTCCATTCATGTTTACGTAGACGCCAGCGCAGTTGTTCTAAAAGGTGCGAATTGTATGCACCACCACCACAGACATAGACTTCACCAGTATCCATATCAGAACGGTAAATGGCTTTTTTAATGGCACGTGTGGTGAGTTTCATTAAGGTTGCTTGAATGTTTTCTGGCGTATCTTCGAGTTCGTCATATTCGAGATCTCCACGCCAATCGAGAATCTGTTCATCTAACCATTCTAGATTGAAGTCTTCACGACCTGTACTTTTTGGCGGTTCTTTAGAGAAAAACTCATGCGCTTGTAAGCGGTCGAGCAGGCTGCGAATAGGCTGACCATAAGCCGCCCAGTTGCCATTTTCATCATACGGTTGACCAGTATAACGTTCGCACCATGCATCCATTAAAATGTTGGCAGGGCCTGTATCAAAGCCATAGACATTTTCAGGTTTGCCTGCAGGTAACATACTGACATTGGCGATGCCGCCCAAGTTTAAAATCACACGGTGAATGGTGTCATGTTGGAAAAGCGCTTGATGGAACGCAGGAACTAAAGGTGCGCCTTGACCACCCGCAGCCATATCGCGGCGGCGAAAGTCTGAAATCACAGGGATTTTAGTGAGTTCGGTAATAATATTGGGGTCGCCAATTTGCAGGGTAAAACCATGTTCAGGACGGTGGCGAATGGTTTGTCCATGTGAGCCAATAGCCTTGATTTGACTACGATCTAGCTGATTTTTCTCGATCAATTCGTTGATGCCATGACCGATCATTTGAGCTAATGCAACGTCTGCCTTACCCATGCGATCAATTTCGTTATCATCAGGCAAAGTGAGCGCCATCAGTTCATCACGAAGGTCTGGGTCAAAGGGAAGTGTGAGCGTCGCATGAATCTCTAAAGGATCAAAAGAAGCAGCAACAATATCGACACCATCCATGCTTGTGCCGGTCATTACCCCAATGTAGATCGCTGTCATGATGATTCTTAAGCCTGCAATGTGCTGAAAAAGTGTTAGTATATCGCACAAATTGTATAACTGATCTATTTGGATTTTGTGATGTCAAATTTCCTGCCGGCTGAAGAACAACTTGCCCTCATCCAACGAGGCACACATGAGATTATTTCTGAAGAAGATCTTCTTAAGAAATTAAAGCAGAATCGCCCATTAAAAATTAAAGCGGGTTTTGACCCGACTGCACCTGATTTACATTTAGGTCATACGGTTCTGATTAATAAATTAAAAGTTTTCCAAGATTTAGGTCATGAAGTTTACTTCCTGATTGGTGACTATACAGCCATGATCGGTGACCCAACGGGTAAGAGTGCTACGCGTCCACCGTTGTCACGTGAAAAAGTTTTAGAAAATGCTAAAACGTATCAAGAACAAGTATTTAAGATCTTAGATCCAGCGAAAACTAAAGTTGTGTTTAACTCAGAGTGGTTTGGTCAAAAAACTGCTGCTGACTTGATTCAGTTGGCTTCACAGCAAACTGTGGCACGTATGTTGGAACGTGATGACTTCACTAAACGTTATAACAGCCATCAACCGATTGCGATTCACGAGTTTTTATATCCATTGGTGCAAGGTTATGATTCAGTTGCGCTAGAAGCGGATGTAGAGTTGGGGGGTACAGACCAAACCTTTAACTTGCTGATGGGTCGTACATTACAAAGCCGTTATGACCAAGAGTCTCAAGTGTGCATTACTGTGCCGATTCTTGAAGGTTTAGACGGCGTAAATAAAATGTCTAAATCTTTGGGTAACTATATTGCTGTATTTGATGCACCGGGTGCGATGTACCAAAAAGTGCTGTCAATGCCAGATGATTTGATCGAACGTTACTTTGACTTGTTGAGCTTTAAATCGATTGAAGAAATTCAACAGTTGCTCAAAGAAGTGGCTGAAGGCCGTAATCCACAAGAAGTGAAGAAAATTCTTGCACTTGAATTGGTTGAGCGTTTCCATGGCGCAGAAGCTGCGGCAAATGCACACAAAGGTGCAGGTAACTTGATTACTGAAGGCGAACTTCCAGAAGGTACACCAGAAGTGACGATTTCTCGTGGTGCATTTGGTGGTGAGATTTTCATTACTTCTATTTTGCGTGAAGCGGGTTTGACTAAAAATGCTGCTCAAGCAAAAGATGCAATTGGTCGTGGCGCGGTGAAAGTGGATTGGGAAGTGGTTGATGCAGGTTATGCTGTGTCAGAAAACAAAACTTTGATTATCCAAGCGAGCAAAAAAGCGATCGCAAAAGTAACTTTTACCGACTAATAAATTCTTGAATTTTTAGTTAAGTTATTGAATTAAAAGCAGGCTTTGGCCTGCTTTTTTTTACCAATTAATATATTAATAATATAAATAAGCAAATTCAAAAAAAACCTTATAAAAACAACACTTAAATTTTGCCAAATGTGTTGCATTTCTTGAATTTTATGTATAAGATTTATTCATCTAGAGATATATATACCATCTAGAGGGCACATAACGATAACTCCACTTTTTATAAGTCTCTTCCCCAAGGGACTCTTTTTTTAGTGAGTTAACAAATAACTATAATAACTACACGATGGATCGACTAAAGATTCAATTCTAAGGGAAAGATTTTGGGAGAGATCTTTCCCTTTTTTATTTGTAAAATTGAGCTATTCCTTTCAAAAATCACACTCATTTCTGTATTAAAGATTTTAATCGCGCCAGAAAAAAAGCCCGATTCAATCGAGCTTTAAAATGTCTCTCTACTAAGACCGATGTTCATGGAGTTTTGTTTTAGGGCTTAGAGCCAAATTGAATGAAGCTTAATTTAGGTAAGATCCGCTTAACTAATGTTCCCACTAAAAGTGCGGTAATAATGGTGCCTTCACGGACTCCGATGACTTGATGTAAGATCAGCCAACTACTGATAACCGCAATACTGACCAAGAGGATGTCGCCATAGGTTTTACAGTTGCCAAAATCAAGGCGATAACGAACAGCAATGGCTTGATAGAGACCTTCTGCGGCCAAGAGGACTAGACTGGCTTTGACCACTAAGCTCACACCTAAAGCAGTAATCAGGCAACTTGCCAAGCAAGCTAGGAGTTGAAGTGGGTAACTTTCTATGCTCCAGCCTTGGGTCAGCCACATTAAACCGTCAATAAATGCACCAAACAAAATTCCCACGGGTAATTGCAGCCACTGTATCCATTGAAAGCGTGATTTTAAGATCAGCATTTGCAGCAGGATCATGATGATATGCATTAATACTGTTAATGTGCCGACGGTGAGAGGAAAGATATAGCTAAAGCTGTAGGGCACCGAGGAAATAGGGGATGTCCCTAAATTTGAATGTATAGAGAGTACGACACCAAAAGCCAAAAATCCTAATCCGCCTAATAGTAAGAATAAGCGTGGAAAAAACTGTGTTGGCATCCTGCACCTAAAAAATAAAAAGAGTGTACGTAAAACGCAGCCTGCGCTCTATGCGTCTAAAGCCCAAAAATAGTGGCTTTTTATGACTGTGATCGTTAATAGTGATTATTCAAATAAAATAGGCTGTATTTTTATCAGCAAAAATGACTAAGCATGTAATTAACCTGAATCGCGGATAAGAAATTAACTTGAAAAAAAGGTGACTGAAAACCATTAGGGAGTTACCACACAACCTAAGCCTTCAGCCACCATGTTCGATTTTACATATTTCTTCTGCATCGTTGAT